>NZ_JADEWP010000202.1:0-4111 GCF_015207535.1 Cyanobium sp. LEGE 06143
TCGCGCCTCGTGCGCTTCTTGGCCGTGGTCTGCTAGTAATCACCGAATCCGAGCTGCTTGCTGCCCATGAACCCAGTCCGCGCCTGCGATTACAGGGATATTTTCGCGCGGATGGCTCGGGTTTTCCAGAGCCTCCCTAGAGGCTGAGGAAGTCGTAGTGGTCGATCGCCTCGAGAATGCCCCGGGCATGGGACTGGGAGGCCAGGTAGATGTGTTCCGTCTCGCCCAGGTTGGAGAGTTCCTCGCAATGGCGGTTGGCCACCACCACGCCGAGGGTGTTGCCGCGCAGCATGTCTTCATCGCCCCCGGAACCGCCGGTGACCAGGATTCGCTCCAGGGGGATCCGCCAGCGCTGGGCCGCGAAGCGCAGCGCCTGGCCCTTGGAGGCGCGGGCCGGCACCAGATCCAGATACTGGCCGAAGGACAGGGTGAGATTCACCGACAGCTCGTGCTGCCGCAGCAGGGCCCGCACCTCCTCCATCGGCGGCGCCAGGGCGGCGTCGTAGTGATACGACAACTTGAAGGTGCTCTGTTCGTTGCGCGCCTGGAGGTGCAGCCCCGGCAGTTCCCGCAGCAGCCGCCGGATCACCCACGGGGTCCACAGGTGGTTGATATGGGAGGCCCAGGCCAGATCGGGCAACCAGTTCGGCGAGTAGTAGATCTCCGTACCAAGGCTGGTGATCAGGATGTCCGGCAGGGGAATGGCGTACTCGCGGATGATGCCCAGCACCGAATCGAGGCGGCGGCCGCTGGCGATGCCGAACAGCCAGTCGTTGCCGCGCTCCCTGAGCACGGCGCTGAGCTGGTCCAGGCCGGCCCGGTCCCCCAGCAGGGTGTTGTCCACCGCGGTGAACAGGGCCTTGCTGTGGCCGCGGGTGCTGCGCACCATCGGTGGAGCCGGCACGTCGAGGCTGCCCTCCACCAGGTGGTGCAGTTTGTGCAGGTAGGTCTCGGCGTGGGCGTCCCAGGAGTAATGGCAAGCCACCAGCCGGGCACCGTTGCGCGAGAAGCTCTGCCAGCGGCGGGAGTCGGCCAGGATCGCCAGCAGAGCCTCGGCCATGGCCCCGGTGTTGAGGGGGTCCACTAGAAGGCCATTGCGGCAGTTGGMSAKGATGTCCACCGGTCCACCGTTTTCGGTGGCCACCACGGGCAAGCCACTGGCGGCCGCCTCCAGCAGCGTGAGCCCGAACGGCTCGGTGAGGGCCGGATTGATGAACACCCCCCGCGAGGCCGCGGCCAGGCGATAGATCATCGGCACCTGCTCGGCGCTGTGGTGCTTGGGCAGCGCCACCCGGCCATGCAGCCCATGGCTGTCGATCGCCACCAACAGCTCGATGAACACGGCCTGCGGACCCTCATCGAGATCGCGGATGTCATCGCGGTTGCCGGCCACGATCACCAGGTTGGCCTGTTCCTGCAGGGGCAGGCTGGCGCCGTAGGCCTCCACCAGCGTGATCAGGTTCTTGCGCAGATCGGGCCGTGACAGGGCCAGGATGATCGGCTTCTGCGGCTGCTTCAGAAACCACGCCAGGCTGGCCTTGAACGACTCGGCAGCGGCGATGTCGTGATCAGACGAGCCGTTCGGGGCGGCCTCAGGCAGGTGGAACTGCTCGAGATCGGTGCCCGGCGGAATCACCACCATCTTGGCGGGGATGGAACCGTCATAGAGCCCGTATTGATCTTCGATCTCATTGCGGGTGCTGGTGATCACCAGGGAGGCCTGGGTGATCACCTCTTCCTCGGCATCGATGCGGCGCGAGATGTTGTATCGGCTCTCGATCTGCTCCAGCGACAGCCCCATGGAGAGCAGCCGCCGGTACTTGTCCCGCCCCAGGGAGTGGCCGGTGTGCACCAGGGGCAGTCCAGTGCGGTGGGCCAGCCTCACCCCCACATAGCCGGCATCGGCATAGTGGCTGTGGAGCACATCGGGCCACTGGGGCTGGGCCTGGGCCTGGATCCAGGCCAGCAGGTTGTCGGTGAAGCTGTCGAGGTGGTCCCAGAGCTCCTCCTTGCGCAGGTACTCCGCCGGGCCGGCCTCGATGCGCACGATCCGGGCCCCGGGCCCGAGCGGCTCCAGCGGCACGGCGTAGTCGGCGCTCACAGCCGGATCGGCCACCAGCCGGGTCACCAGATCCACCCCCGCCACCTGGGGGTGGCGAGCCAGCGCCCGGGTGAGCTCCACCACATATTTGCTCTGGCCGCCCGTGTCGGCGTCGCGGCCCAGTTCCAGATCGTGGCCGCGGATGAGGCCATGCAGGCTGATCAGCAGCAGGCGCAGCGGCGCTGCGGAACCGCCGGGCTCAGACTCGGACTGGGCTGGCAACGGGATGGCTACAGGCAGCGGGGAGCCCCTCAAGCCTGATCGAAGACGACCCAGGGAGCAAGAAGCCGTCTGGCCGCCGGGGGAGACAGGAGCAGCGGCAGCGGGCCATGGGAGGGTGAGATCACGTTTCTCCGTGCCCGTGGCCCCTCCGCAGCGTTCGCGCACCTCCACCCTGGCCTGCGCCTTCCTCACGCTGCTCAACGACCGCCTCAGCGAGTCGCTGATCTTTCCGCTGCTGCCCTTTCTGCTGGCCGGGTTCAGCAGTGATGGCCGCATTCTCGGACTGCTGGCCGGCAGCTATGCCCTGGCCCAGTTCAGCTTCACGCCGCTGATCGGCGCCCTCAGCGACCATCTCGGCCGCCGCCCCGTGATCGCCGGCTGCGTGGGCGGATCGGTGCTCGGCCTGGGCCTGTTCGCCCTCACCCTCTCGATCGACTGGAGCACGATTCCCTGGGCGGCCGGCAGTGCCCTGCCCCTGGGCCTGTTGTTCCTGGGACGGCTGGTGGACGGCGTCAGCGGCGGCACCGCCGCCACCGCCAGCGCCGCCCTGGCGGACATCACCCCACCGGAGAAGCGGGCCAAGGCCTTCGGCTTGATCGGGGTGGCCTTCGGACTCGGCTTCATCCTGGGGCCGGCCATGGGCGGACTGCTGGGCCGCATCAACGTGATCCTGCCGCTGATGATCGCCGTGGGCATCGCGGTGCTCAATCTGGTGCTGGTGCTGGCGGTGCTGCCGGAGACCCATCCCCCCGAGGCGCGCCTGCCCCTGCCGCGGCGCCGTGACCTGCAACCCTTCAGCCAGCTGGCAAGGGTGTTCAGCAACCCCCAGGTGCGCCGGCTGTGCGCCGCCTTCTTTCTGTTCTTTCTCGGCTTCAGCGGCTTCACCGCCGTGCTGGTGCTCTATTTCAAGCAGGCCTTCGACTGGGGCCCGGGCCTGGCCGGTGCCGCTTTCCTGGTGGTGGGCCTGGTCGCCACCGTGGTGCAGGGGGGGCTGATCGGTCCGCTGGTGAAGCGCTTCGGTGAGTGGCGGCTCAGCCTGGCCGGCCTCGGTTTCGTGATCGCAGGCTGCCTGCTGGTGGCCCTGGCAGACCGCGGCAACGCCACGACGCTGGTGTTCAACGGTGTGGGCCTGCTGGCCCTGGGCACCGGGTTGGTGACCCCCTGCCTGCGCTCCCTGGTGTCTCGCCGGCTCGACGATTCCGGCCAGGGGGCCGCCCTGGGCAGCTTGCAGGGACTGCAGAGTCTGGCGGGCTTCATCGGTCCGCCGCTGGGGGGCCTGGCCTTCGAGACCATCAGCTGGAGGAGCCCGCTGTGGCTCGGCATCGCCCTGATGCTGGGGGTCGTGGCACTGGTGGCTAGAGGACTGCCGAACCGCTCCGTCAAGTCAGGCTGATACCCGAGCCGGCCCGACCCGATTGCTACCTTTCAGCCATGCCTCCAGCCCAGACAGCATCGATCGTCGCTCCCGAGCTCTACATCAACCGGGAGTTGAGCTGGATCGAGTTCAACTACAGGGTGCTGGCTCAGTCCCTCGATGAACGCACGCCGCTGCTGGAGCAGGCCAAGTTCAGCGCGATCTTCAGCAACAACCTCGACGAGTTCTTCATGGTGCGGGTGGCTTCGCTGAAGTCACAGGTGGATGCCGGACTGACCACCCTCAGCGATGACGGCCTCACGCCCCAGCAGCAGCTCGAGGCGATCCAGGCCAAATTGCGGCCCCTGCTGGAGCTGCAGCAGCAGCACTACCGCCACTCGCTCAAGAGCCATCTGGCGGAGTACGGCCTGCTG
>NZ_JADEWP010000006.1:0-29207 GCF_015207535.1 Cyanobium sp. LEGE 06143
GTCGTCTGGAGTGACGCTGCCGTCGGTCTCGATTTCGAGCCGCAGCCGCTCGCGGGCCGAGCCTCCCTCACCCACCGCCGTCTCATCGACGCTGTAGTTGACGCGGTTGACCGGCTTGAACACCGCATCGATCTGCAGCAGATCGATGGCGCTGGTGTCCTCGTTATGGCGGTCGACGGGGCGGTAGCCCACACCCCGTTCCACGTGCACCTCCATCTCGAGGCTGAAGCCGTCGGCCACGATGGCGATCAGGCGGTCGGGATCGATCACCTGCACCTGAGAGGAGAACTGCAGGTCGGCTGCTGTCACGGTGCTGGGACCGTTCACCACCAGTCGGCCGATCTCCAGGTCGCGGCTGCGGCTGTTCACCGCCACCTGCTTGCAGTTGAGCAGGATGTCCAGCACGTCTTCACGCACGCCGGGCACGGTGGCGTACTCGTGATTGACGCCGGAGATGCGCACCGCCGTGATGGCGCTGCCCTCCAGGCCGGCAATCAGCACCCGCCGCAGGGCGTTGCCCAGGGTGGTGGCCTGGCCGCGGTCCAGGGGGCCGATCAGGAAGACGCCGGTCTGAGCCCGGTCGTCGGAGACCTGATGCTCGATCCGGTCGATTTGGTAGTGCAGCACGGTCTGAACAGTCGGAAGGTTGGGCGGAGGGGCCCCTGGGAAGGGACGGGGCGACGAATCAGACGCGGCGGCGCTTGGCACGCCGGCAGCCGTTGTGGGGAAGGGGGGTCACGTCGCGGATCAGGGTGATCTCCAGGCCAGCCACCTGCAGGGCGCGGATGGCGGTTTCGCGGCCGGAGCCCGGGCCGCGCACCAGCACCTCGATCTGGCGCATGCCCTGCTCCAGGGCGCGGCGAGCGGCGGCTTCGGCAGCGGTCTGGGCGGCAAAGGGGGTGCCTTTGCGGGCGCCCTTGAAGCCGCTGGCACCGGCGGAGCTCCAGGAGATCACCTCACCGGCCGTGTCGGAGATCGACACGATGGTGTTGTTGAAGGTGCTCTGGATGTGGGCAACGCCGTTGGGCACGTTGCGCTTGGCCTTCTTGGGGCCCGTTTTCTTGGCTGGCTTTGCCATGGTGGAGAGGCCTGCTGCAGCAGGAGGTGATCGGGGAACGGGGGCAGACCCTGGTGACGCCTGAGCGGTGAAGCCGGCCCGGCTGGATGCTGGGAAGGCCATGAGCCTCTCGGAAGCAGGCTCGCGACGATGCTCGGCGGCAGGGTCTGGGTGCTCAGCTCAGGCGGCAGGGCCTCGAACCGGGCGGATGGGCTTACTTCTTCTTGCCGGCCACGGTCTTGCGGGCACCCCGGCGGGTGCGGGCATTGGTGCGGGTGCGCTGTCCACGCACCGGCAGACCCATGCGGTGACGGCGGCCCCGCAGGCAGCCGATGTCCTGCAGGCGCTTGAGGGCCATGCCCTCCTGCCTGCGCAGGTCGCCTTCGAGGGTGAAGGTCTCGGCGGCACCGCGCAGTTTCTGCACATCGGCGTCGCTGAGGTCCTTGACCCGGATATCCGGGCTCACGCCGGTCTTGGCGAGGATTTTCTGGGCACGGGTGAGCCCGATGCCATACACATAGGTGAGAGCGATCTCAACCCGCTTGTCGCGAGGGATATCGACGCCGGCAATCCGAGCCACGTGGGAAACGATTCAAGGGTCAGAGGAACCCGCCAGAGGCAGGTGGCCCCGGGAAGGCCCAGGGGTTGCCCGCCGTTGGGCGGGCGTGGTGCAGTGGCCCCGGCTGAGGCCCTGCCAGGGCAGGATCAGCCCTGGCGCTGCTTGTGCTTGGGGTTGGTGCAGATCACCATCACCCGGCCGTGGCGGCGGATCACCCGGCACTTGTCGCACATCTTCTTGACTGAGGCACGCACCTTCATGGGCGTTGTGCTCTCCGAATTTGCAAACCGCCAACCTATCACATGGGTCAACCTCTCCATCCCATGGTCCGGCGGAGGGCTCAGTCCAGCAGGGCAGTGATGCGGGCGGCGATGGCCTCGACCGGGCCGCTGGCATCGACGCCCTGCAGCAGCCCTTTTTTTTGGTAGTAACGGATCAGGGGCGCCGTCTGCTCCCGGTAGACCTCAAGGCGATGGCGGATCACCGCCTCGTTGTCATCGGCACGCCCGCGGCTGAGCAGCCGCTGCAGCAGCACGCTGTCGTCCAGCTCCAGCAACACCACGATCTCGATCTGCTGGCCGAGCTGGGCCAGCAGGCGCTCCAGCGCTTCGGCCTGGGCCAGGTTGCGGGGAAAGCCGTCCAGCAGCCAACCGGAGCCCCCCTCTTCTGCCTGGCGCTCCAGGCGGCTGCGCACGATTGCCAGCACCAAGGCATCGCTGACCAGTTCACCCCGGGCCATCACTGCCTCGGCCTGCTGGCCGAGGGCGCTGCCGGCTTTCACCTCGGCCCGCAAGAGGTCTCCTGTGGAGAGGTGGAGCAGCTGCCGGCCTTTGGCCAGCTGCTCGGCCTGGGTGCCCTTGCCGGCACCGGGGGGGCCCAGGAACAGGAGTCGTTGCTTCATGGCAGAACAGTGGGGAGGAAGGTCTGGATGTGGGGAGCTGGGGCCGGTCCTACTGACGCACCATCCCTTCGTAGCGCTGGGAGATCACGTAGGTCTGCACCTGCTTGGCGGTGTCGATGGCCACGCCCACCAGGATCAACAGCGAGGTGGCGCCCAGCCCCTGGAAGGTGCGCACCTGGGTGGCGCCCTCCACGGCCGAGGGAATGATGGCCACGGCCCCGAGGAACAGGGCCCCGAGCAGCGTGAGGCGATTCTGCACGCCGCCGAGGTAGGTGGCGGTGGCTGAGCCTGGTCGCACCCCCGGCACGGCGACGCCGCCGCGCTTCAGGTTGCTGGCGATGTCCACCGGGTTGACCGTGAGCGAGGCATAGAAGAAGGAGAAGCCCACGATCAGCCCGAAGAACACCAGGGCGTAGAGCCAGGGTGTGCTGCTGTTGGGATTGAGCGAGCTGGCCAGCTGGATCAGCCAGGGGCTGCGGGTGAGGTTGGCAATGGTGAGAGGAAGGAACACCACAGCGGAGGCGAAGATGATCGGCATCACGCCGCCGGCATTCAGCTTCAGGGGCAGGTAGCTCTGGCGCGCCGCCAGCAGGTTGGTGCCCCCCACCTGACGCTTGGCGCTCACGATCGGGATGCGCCTGTTGCCCTCCTGCACGAAGATGATGCCCACGATCGTGAGCAGGAACACCACCACCAGCACCACAATGCCGCCCACGGTGCTGCGGTCGCCGCTCTGGGCCAGCTCGATCGTGGAGCCCAGGGCCCGCGGCAGGGTGGCCACGATGTTCACGAAGATCACCAGGGAGGCCCCCTGGCCGATCCCCCGTTCGGTGATCACCTCGCTGATCCACATCACGATCATTGAACCGGTCACCAGGGCCAGGGCTGTCTGGATCACGAACACCGGTTCCGACAGTCCTTCGGTGGCGTACTGGCGCAGGATCAGGGCAAACACCGTGCTCTGGAGAATGCCCCAGCCCAGGGCCACGTAACGGGTGATCTGGGCAATCTTGCGGCGCCCGGCCTCCCCCTCGTTCTTCTGCAGGTCTTCGAGCTGGGGCAAGGCTGCCGTGAGCAGCTGAATGATGATCGAGGCGTTGATGAAGGGCAGGATGCCCAGGGCGAAGATGCCCAGGGTGGAGAGTCCCCCGCCGGTGAAGATGTCGAGGAAGCCGATCAGCTGGCCGCCCTGGGCCAGAAACTCCTGAAAGGCCACCCGGTCGATGCCGGGCACGGGGATGTAGATCCCCAGCCGCACCAGCAGCAGCAGCCCCAGGGTGGTGAGCACCCTGTCGCGCAGGCCTTTGGACTGGATCAGCTGGGTGAGGATCTCACCGGCGCTGGGGTTGCGTCCCCGACTGAGAAGCATGGTGGTTGGCTGGAAAAGGGGGCAGGGCGGCCTGGGCAAGCCAGGGGTCAGAGGGTCATCATCAAAAAGCCGTCCACCGCATTCCGGTGGACGGCTCAGACCCTAGGGCGGAGGCTTGTGCGACCCGTGGGGCCGCCGCCGGGCACGGCGCTCAGATGATCTCGCAACTGCCACCGGCGGCCTCGATCTTGGCCCGGGCGCTGGCGGTGAAGGCGGAGGCCTGAACCGTGAGCTTCACGCCAAGATCACCATGGCCGAGCACTTTCAGCGGGTGCTTGGGGCTGGTGACGATGCCGGCCTTGACCAGGGTGTCGAGGTTGACCGTGCTGCCGGCGGCGCAGTCGGCCAGCCGGGCCACGTTGAGCACCGTGAATTCCTTGCGGTTGATCAGCTCGAAGTGCTTGAGCTTGGGCACCCGCCGGTAGAGAGGCATCTGGCCGCCCTCGAAGCCGGGGCGGGTGGGCCGGCCCGAGCGGGATTTCTGGCCCCTCATGCCGAAGCCGCAGCTGGCGCCCTGACCGGCGGCGATGCCCCGACCCTTGCGGAGCTTGCGGCGCCGGGCGCCGGGGTTGGCTTTGAGGGATTGGAGAGTGATGCTCATCGGAAGGGCCTCAGGAGTAGATCTGCTCAAGGGAGATGCCCCGCTCCTTGGCGGTCTCCTTGTGGGTGCGGAGGCCCGAGAGGGCTTCCATGGCGGCGCGGGCGTTGTTGAGCGGCGTCTTGGAGCCGAGGCGCTTGGCCAGCACGTTCTTGATGCCAGCCAACTCCAGCACGGTGCGAATCGAGCCGCCTGCGATCACCCCGGTGCCTGGAGCGGCGGGCCGGATCAGCACGCTGGCAGCGCCATCGCGGCCGTTGCTGAGGGTGGGAATCGAGTTGGCACGGGTGAGAGGCACCTTCACCAGGTGCTTCTTGCCATCGGCCACGCCCTTGCGGACGGCGCCGATCACGTCGCCGGCCTTGCCGACGCCGACGCCCACCTGGCCCTTTTCGTTCCCCACCACGACGATGGCCCGGAAGCTCATCTTCTTGCCGCCCTTCACGGTCTTGGAGACACGGCGGATCTGCACCACCCGCTCCTGCCATTCCGAGTCGCGCTCCTGGCCGCGACGGTTGTCGCGCCCCCGGCCACCGCCGCGGCGGTCACCGCGGCCGCCGCCGCCACCTCCACGGCGCTCCTGCTGGCCCTCGGCTGCCGCCGGAACCCCGGCTGCTGCGGGCACGGCACCGCTGGATTGAACTTGTTCGTTGGTTTGGGTCATGGTGAAAGTCGGGATCAGAACTGAAGGCCCGCTTCCCGGGCGGCGTCAGCCAGGGCCTTGACCCGGCCGTGGTACAGGTTGCCGCCGCGATCGAAGACCACCTGGGAGATGCCCTTGGCGAGGGCGCGCTTGGCCACCAGCTGGCCCACGGCAACCGAGGCCTCGCAGGTGGCGGCGGTGGTCACGCTGGGGCGCAGCTCCTTGTCCACGGTCGAGGCCGAGCAGAGGGTGCTCTGGGCACCGTCGTCGATGACCTGGGCGTAGATGTGGTTGTTGGAGCGGAACACGGCCAGGCGCGGACGCTCGGCGGTGCCGTTGAGTAGGCGACGCAGACGGCGGTGACGCTTCTGGGTCTGCTGTTTGCGGGAGAGGGATGACATGGCAATACAGAGTAACGATGCTCAGGCAGACCTCATTTCTTACCGGTCTTACCGGCCTTGCGCAGGATGCGCTCGCCCGCGTACTTGATCCCCTTGCCCTTGTAGGGCTCAGGAGGACGGATGGCGCGGACCTTGGCGGCCTCGTTGCCCACCAGCTCCTTGTTGGCGCCAGACACCACCACGGTGGTGGTGCCCTCGACCGCGAAGGAGATCCCGTCGGGGGGAACCATCTCGATCTGGTGGCTATAGCCGGCGGAGACCACCAGCTTTTTGCCCTGGAGGGCGGCGCGGTAACCCACGCCGACGATCTCGAGCTTGCGGCTGAAGCCCTGGCTCACCCCTTCCACCATGTTGGCCACCAGGGTGCGGCAGAGGCCGTGGCGCTCGCGGCAGCGGCGGTTCTCGCCGCTGGGGCTCACCACGATCAGGCCGCTGTCCTGGCTGATCGATACCCCCTCGGGCAGGGTGCGGTTGAGTTCCCCCTTGGGGCCCTTCACGGTCACCTCGAGCCCCTGGAGGGTGACGGTGACCTTGTCGGGCACGGGGATGGGCGCTTTACCAATACGTGACATGAGTGGATCTCCCTGATCAGTAGACGTAGCAGAGCACTTCGCCACCCACGCCCTGCTTGCGGGCGTCACGGTCGCTCATCACTCCCTTGGAGGTGGAGATGATGGCCACACCGAGGCCGCCCAGCACCTTGGGCAGCTGACGATTGTTCTTGTAGATGCGCAGGCCCGGCTTGCTCACCCGCTGGACGGAGCGGATGGTGGGCTGGCGGTGCTTACCGCTGTACTTGAGTTCCACCACGATGTGGCGCAGCACCCCTTCGCCTTCTTCGCTGATGGCAGCGATGAAGCCTTCCTGCTGCAGCACATTGGCAATGCTGCGGATCAGGCGGGAAGCCGGGATCTTGGTGGTCTCGTGACGTTTCTCACTCGCATTGCGGATGCGGGTGAGCATGTCGGAAATGGGGTCGTGATTGGCCATGGGTCAGGTCCGAAGAGGGCTCAGTTGCTGCGGAACGGCATTCCCATCTCGCGGAGAAGGGCCCGGCCCTCTTCGTCGTTACGGGCGCTCGTCACGATCGTCACGTCCATGCCACGGATCGCATCGATCTTCTCGAACGAGATTTCAGGGAAGATGATCTGCTCTCGAATTCCCAGGGTGTAGTTGCCGCGGCCGTCAAAACTCTTCGGGCTCACGCCACGGAAGTCGCGGATGCGGGGCAAGGCCAGGTTGATCAGCCGTTCCAGGAAGGCATACATCCGTTCGCCCCTGAGGGTGACGGCGACGCCGATCGGCATGCCCTGGCGGATCTTGAAGCCTGCGATCGCCTTCTTGGCCCGGGTCACCACCACTTTCTGGCCAGTGATGGTGGCCAGTTCCGCGATCGAGGCCTCGAGGGCCTTGGCATTCTGGGCGGCTTCACCCAGGCCCCGGTTGAGGGTKACTTTCACCACCTTCGGGACTTCGTGGACATTGGAGAGACTCAGATCCTTGAGGAGCTTGGGTTGAATCGTCTCCCGGTAGCGCTGTTTGAGGGACATGGCGGGGGAAGAGGTTGCGCTTCTGGGCTGGGTCAGAAGGCGAGGGGAACTCGGCAGCAGGGTGGGTTGAAGGGGGTCAGTCGAGAAGTTCGCCTGTTTTCTTGAGGCGACGTTTCTTGGTGCCGTCTTTCTCGACCACGATTTCGACGCGGCTGGCCACGTTCTTGGTGGTGGAATACAGCATCACGTTGGAGGCATGCAGTGAGGCTTCCTCCGTGATGATGCGACCGGTCTCGCCCTCCTGGGTGGGCTTGACGTGACGGGTGCGCAGGTTGATTCCCTGAACCACCACGCGATTGTCGTAGGGCAGGGTGCGCAGAACCTCTCCGGTTTTGCCCTTGTCCTTGCCGCTGATCACCTGCACGGTGTCGCCCTTCTTGAGACGCATCTTGATGCGCTCAGCGGGCTTGGATTTTGGCGTTGCGGTGGCCATGGTCAGATCACCTCCGGAGCGAGGGACACAATCTTGGTGAAGTTGCGCTCACGCAACTCCCGGGCCACGGGACCGAACACCCGTGTGCCCTTCGGGTTGTTCTCGTTGCCGAGGATCACGGCAGCGTTGTCATCAAAGCGGATGGCGTTGCCCGTGTCGCGACGCAGGGTGGCCCTGGTGCGCACCACCACGGCCTTGACCACATCCGATTTCTTGACGCCCATGTTGGGCATGGCATCTTTGACGGCGGCCACAATCACGTCGCCGACGTGGGCGTAGCGACGGTTGGTGCCGAGCACCCGAATGCACTGAATGCGCTTGGCGCCGCTGTTGTCAGCGACATTGAGAAACGTCTCTTGTTGAATCATGGGTCGTTTCTCCTCAGGAGTGGGCAGAGGCGTTGAACACCTCGGCCACGGTCCAGCGCTTGGTGCGGCTGAGCGGGCGGGTCTCGGTGATCCGCACCCTGTCGCCAACCTTGCAGCTGTTGTCTTCGTCGTGGACTTTGTAGCGTTTGGTGCGGCTCACCGTCTTCTGATAGATGGGGTGAGGGAAGCGGTTTTCCACCGCCACCACCACCGTCTTGTCCATCTTGTCGCTGACGACGGTGCCGACCCTTTCCTTGAGTGCCATGGGGATCACGGGGGGTATCAGGAGGCTGAATCAGCTGGGGCAGTGGAGCCCTTGCGCTCGTTCTGCACCGTGAGCAGGTGAGCCAGCTTGATGCGGGCTGCCTTGAAGCGGTGCGGATGTTCCAGGCGGCGGGTGGCCTGCTGGAAGCGCAGATCGAACAGCTCGCGCCGGGTGGCGTTGACCTGCTCGATGAGGTCGCCGTCGCTGAGCTTGCGCACGTCGGCGATAACGGGAAGGGCCATGGTCAGGACTCCACGGAATGGGCGGGTTCGGCCACCGCCGCAGCGGCTGCTGCGGGCTCATCGGCCGCGGCCTCTTGGTCGGCCAGGGTGAGGAACTTGGTCTTGAGGGGCAGCTTGTACTGCGCCAGGCGCATCGCCTCCCGGGCAATTTCCGGGGTGATCTCAGCGCCGCCCATCTCAAAGAGAATGCGGCCCGGCTTGATCACGGCCACCCAGAATTCCGGGTTGCCCTTACCGGATCCCATGCGGGTTTCCGCAGGGCGCATGGTCACGGGCTTGTCCGGGAAGATGCGGATCCAGATCTGGCCGCCCCGCTTGACGTAGCGGGTCATGGCCCGACGGCTGGCTTCAATCTGGCGGGATGTGATCCAGCCGCACTCCTGGGCCTGCAGGGCAAAATCCCCGAAGGCGATGGTGTTGCCGCGCGTGGCGACGCCGCGCATGCGACCTCGCTGTTGCTTACGGAATTTGACGCGTTTTGGACTCAGCATGGTTCAGGCCTCCTGATCACTCCTGGTTCGAGCGGTCTTCGAACTGTTGCGGCTGCCGACTGGTGCGGCGGCGGGGAGCGGCGCCAACGGGCAGTTGCTCCTTCTGCCCAGGCAACACTTCACCTTTGAAGACCCACACCTTGATGCCCAGCACCCCATAGGTGGTGCTGGCCAGCTTGGTGGCGTAGTCGATGTCGGCCCGCAGGGTGTGCAGGGGCACCCTGCCTTCCCGGGTCCATTCGGTGCGCGCGATCTCAGCGCCGTTGAGGCGGCCGCTCACCTGGATCTTGAGGCCGAGCACGCCGGCCCGTTGGGCCCGCTGCACAGCCATCCGGATGACGCGGCGGAAGGCCACGCGCTTCTCGAGCTGCTGGGCGATGTACTCAGCCAGCAGGAAGGCATCGGCGTCGACACGCTCCACTTCCACCACGTTGATGCGCACCTTGCGGCTCGCATCACCCACGGTTTTCTGGATGCCCGTGCGCAGATCCTCAATGCCGCTGCCCTGGCGGCCCACCAGCACGCCGGGGCGGGCCGTCTTCAGTTCCACTTCCAGCTGGTCGGCCTTGCGGGCGATCAGCACATCGGAGATGCCGGCGGAGCCGTACTTCTTGTGGATGAATTTGCGGATCCGGTCGTCCTCCTGGAGGAGGGTCGGGTAGGTCTTGCTTGGGGCGTACCAGCGGGAGCGGTGATCCTGGGTGATCCCCAGGCGCAGGCCGGTTGGATGGATTTTGTGTCCCATCGGTTCGGTGTCCTCGGGGGTCAGGCGGAAGGGGCCACAGCGATGCTGATGTGGCAGGTCTGTTTCTTGATCGCGTAGGCGCGACCCTGGGCACGGGGGCGATACCGCTTAAGGGAAGGTCCCATGTCAGCGGTGGCCCCGGTGACCACCAGCGTGGCTGGATCGAGACCGAGGTTGTGCTCGGCATTGGCCACGGCGCTGCGGAGCACCTTGGTGATCGGGCCCGTGGAGCGAAAGGGCATGAACTCGAGCATGATCAGGGCCTCGCGGTAGCTCTGGCCACGGATCTGATCGAGCACCCGCCGCACCTTGCTCACGGAGCCACGGATGTAGCGGCCGTGAGCGAGGGCCTGGTTGGGCGCTGCCTGGTTGGGAGCAGTGTTAGCCATGGATCAACGGCCTCCTTTTTTGTCCTTGATGTGGCCGCGGAAGGTGCGGGTGGGGGCGAATTCCCCGAGTTTGTGCCCCACCATCTGCTCGGTCACGTAAACCGGCACATGGGATTTGCCGTTGTGCACGGCAATCGTGTGTCCGATCATCATCGGCAGAATCGTGGAGGCGCGTGACCAGGTTTTGATCACGGTTTTGTCGTTGGCAGCGTTCTGCTTCTCAACCTTGCTGAGCAGGCTGTCGGCAACAAACGGACCTTTTTTGAGTGAACGTCCCATAGCGGATCAGGAGGCGGGCAATGCGGTGTGGGTCATCAGGAATCGCGTCCGCCACGGCTCCGCTTGGAGGTGCGGCGACGTTTCCGCAGCACAAACCGATTGCTGGGCTTGTTCCGCTTGCGGGTCTTGAGGCCGAGGGCCGGTTTGCCCCAGGGGGTGACAGGGCCTGAGCGGCCGATCGGCGCCCGGCCCTCACCACCACCGTGGGGGTGGTCGCAGGGGTTCATCACCGAACCCCGCACTTCCGGGCGGCGGCCCAGCCAGCGCTTGCGGCCGGCCTTGCCCAGGCTGGTGTTGCGCACTTCGGAGTTGCCCACGTCACCGAGGGTGGCGTAGCACTCACGCCGCACCAGCCGCACCTCAGTGGAGGGCAGCTTGAGGGCGACGTACTCACCTTCCTTGGCCATCACCTGGGCGCTGGCGCCGGCGGTGCGCACCATCTGGCCGCCGCGACCGGCATACAGCTCCACGTTGTGAACGCTGGAGCCGAGGGGGATGGACGAGAGCGGCAGGGCATTGCCGGTTTCGATCGGGGCATCGGGGCCCGACACCACCTGCTGGCCGATCTCGATCCCGGCCGGGGCCAGGATGTAGCGCTTCTCGCCATCGGCGTAGAAGAGCAGGGCCAGCCGCGCGTTGCGGTGTGGGTCGTAGTGGATGGCCGCCACCTTGGCGGTCACACCGTGCTTGTCACGGCGGAAGTCCACCAGCCGGTAGAGGCGCTTGTGGCCACCGCCGCGGTGGCGGCAGGTGATCACACCGCGGTTGTTGCGGCCCTTGCGACGGTGCTTGGCCACCACCAGGCCCCGTTCCCGTCCGCGGCCGGTGACTTCGGTGAAGTCGCTGGCCACGCGGGTGCGGGTGCCGGGGGTGATGGGGCGGTAGTTACGGATTGCCATGTGGTTTCAGACCCCTCAGGACTCAGGGAACAGCTGGATGGCGTTGCCCTCGGCCAGGCGCACCACCGCTTTCTTGACCTGGGCACGCTTGCCAGCGAAGCGGCCAACGCGGCGCGAGCGGCGTGGCGGATTCATGGTGCTGACGCCCAGCACCTTCACATCGAACAGGG
Source organism: Cyanobium sp. LEGE 06143 (assembly GCF_015207535.1). Lineage (NCBI taxonomy): Bacteria > Bacillati > Cyanobacteriota > Cyanophyceae > Synechococcales > Prochlorococcaceae > Cyanobium > Cyanobium sp. LEGE 06143. The sequence goes on from NZ_JADEWP010000006.1 coordinate 11,360, forward strand.
CTTCCACCGCTGCTTTGATGTCGGGCTTGGCGGCCCGGTGGTCCACCTCGAAGGTGTACTGATTGAACTCGAGGGCGCGGGTGGCCTTCTCGGTGATCAGGGGCCGACGGATCACATCCGCGAGCCGACCTGCAAAACGTTCAGTCATCGCCGTAGACCTCCTGAATCTTCGCGAGTGCCTCCTCGCTCAGCACCAGCGCGCTGGCGTGGAGCAGGTCGAACACGTTGAGCTGATCCGCGGCGATCAGCTTCACCGTCTCGAGGTTGCGCACGGATTTGCGCACGACTTCAGACGGGTTGTCGAGGATCACGAGCACCTTGGTGCCCGCCTCGATGCCGAATCGCCCCAGCGCCGCGGTGATCTCCTTGGTGCGGGGGGTGTCAAGGTCAGAGCCGAAGCCCTTGACCACCGTGATGTCGGCCACGCGGCTCATCAGGGCCGTGCGCAGGGCCAGGCGCCGCTCCTTGCGGTTCATCGCCAGGTTGTAGCTGCGGGGCTTGGGTCCGAAGATCACGCCGCCGCCGGGCCGCAGTGGGGTGCGGATCGAGCCCTGACGAGCCCGGCCCGTGCCCTTCTGTTTGTAGGGCTTGCGGCCACCACCAGCAACCTCGGCCCGGGTCAGGGTGCTGGCCGTGCCCTGGCGGGCGTGGGCCAGTTGGCGCACCACGGCGCGGTGCACCAGGTCGGTGGCGGAACTCTTCTTGGCGACTTTGAGGTCGAGGGCAGCCTTGCCGGCTTCCTTGCCCTGCCAGTCGCGAATCACACAATCAGCCATGTTCTCGGTTCTCCTCAGTTCCCGGCCTTGGCGCCCACCCGGTTCGCCGGGCAGATGTTCAGCAGGGCTCCGGGCTTGCCGGGCACGGATCCCTTCACCACCAGCAGGTTGCGCTCAGTGTCCACCTTGAGGATCACGAGGCCGCGGGTGGTGATCTGTTTGCCGCCATAGCGGCCGGCCATCCGCTTGCCGGGGTAGACGCGGCCGGGCGTGGTGCCGGCACCGGTGGAGCCGGGCTCGCGGTGGTTCTTGGAGCCGTGGGTCATCGGGCCGCGGCTGAAGCCATGGCGCTTCTGGTAGCCGGAGAAGCCCCGGCCCATGGTGTCGCCACTCACATCGACCTTCTGGCCAGCCTCAAAGGCCGAAACAGAGACGACGGCGCCGAGCTCCAGCCCATCGAGACTGTCGACCCGGTACTCCTTGAGATGGCGGAGCACCTCCTCGCCGGATTTGGCCAGGTGGCCCTTGGCGGGCTTGTTGACCAGCTTCTCGCGAATGTCGCCGAAGCCGAGCTGCACGGCGGTGTAGCCGTCCGTGCTGCTGGATTTGAGTTGGGTGATGCGGCAGGGGCCAGCCTCGATCACGGTGACCGGGATGGACTTGCCTGCCTCGTCGAAGAACTGGGACATGCCCAGTTTCTTCCCAAGAATGCCGATGGACATAGGTAGGGAGTCAACGCCAGCTGGACCACCGGACGCATCCGGTGAAGCTGAGGCAGAGGAAGCGTTGGTCTGGCAGGGCCTTGAACGTTCTGGTCAGGAAGCGGCACTGATCCACCTGCCTGGAGCAGGCGGGTGGCTGTCGCTGGATCACCCGCAGGCGACCACCGACGAGCGATGGGATTCCTGGATCACGAAGCTCAGGGCGCTAGCGAGACAGAGCGGACTCTGTTCAGCGCGGCTGGGACTGGCCTGGACCGGACTGGCCGCACTCCGTGGAGGGGCTGGTGCGTTCAGGAAGTTTCCCGGCGGTGGATCGGCGATCGCGCTTCAGGCCGGAACCTGACATCGAGATCTGGACCATCCGCTTGGGCCGGATCGATCACCACCACTGGTGATCGGGTGCAGGGATCCGGAGGCCCGGCTAGCGGACGGGCGCGGATTCGAAGCACAGCGATCAAATGTAACGCATGACCTGACCCCCTCCTGGCTCACGGCCTGGAGGGTGATCGGAGCCTGGCGGTGTGTCCGCGACTGCGCGGCGGTGTTCGTGAGGTGCTGCGGCTGCGGTTCCGGGCCTGCCGGGCGGTGGCGTCTGGAGCGAAACGGGGCCGGGGCTGTCAAACTTGCCGGCAGACCGAGCCGACCTCACCATGCCACTGCTGCTCTCCGGTCGTGGATTCCGGCAGGACCTTGAGAAAGCAGGGGCCCTTGGCCTGTTCGCCCCCCTCGAAGGCGGTGCCGAAACCCGGCTGATGCGCCGGCTGCGCGCCGCGGGCTATCGCGCCCAGATCACGTCGGCCCGGGGCCTCGGCGATCCCGAGGCCTTTCTGATGCAGCTGCATGGCGTGCGCCCACCCCATCTCGGCCACCAGTGCGTGGGCCGCACGGCTGCTGTGGGTGAGGTGCATCGGGTGATGCCCCAGCTGGGCAGCCTGCTCGAGGGCGGCGGGCCCATCCTCCTGTGGCTGCTGGAGGGCAAGGTGCTTTCCACAGGGGAGCTGAGTTCCCTGATCGATCTCACCCGCCGGGAGTCGCGGCTGCGCATCGTGGTGGAGATGGGTGGTGCCCGGCAGCTGCAGTGGCAGCCTCTGGAGCAGTTGCTGGTGGCGGCCTGAGCTCCCTTCCAGGTCTGGCCCTGACCCCGGACGCGGCCCTGCGCCAGGGGCGCTGGGTGAAGTGGATCGGCGGCGCCAGCAATCACGATCTGGCTGCCATCGAAGACCTGGCCGGGCTCTACGCCCTGGCCGGGGTCCACTGCGTGGACGTGGCCGCGGACCCGGCCGTCGTGGCGGCGGCCCGTCGGGGGCTCGACTGGGCCGACCGCCACGGCGCCAGGCGTCCCTGGCTGATGCTGAGCCTCAGCGACGGCGCCGACCCCCACTTCCGCAAGGCCTGGTTCGATCCCGGCGCCTGCCCGGCTGACTGCCCCCGCCCCTGCGAGCGGATCTGCCCGGCCCTGGCCATCGGCGAGGCGGCCACCGGTGCCGCCGGGGTGCTGGACGCCCGCTGCTACGGCTGCGGCCGCTGCCTGCCCGCCTGCCCCCATGGGCTGATCGAAGAACGCAGCCAGGTGCTGGAGGCCGCTGCGGTGGCGCCCCTGCTGCGCCAGCTGGCGCCCGATGCCGTGGAACTCCACACCCAGCCGGGGCGCCTGCAGGGCTTTCAGGAGAGGCTGGAGCAGCTGAGGGCCAGCGGTGTGCCGCTGCGGCGGCTGGCGGTGAGTGCCGCCGGCGACCTCACCGCCCGGGAGCTGTGGCAGCGCTATGGGGCCCTGCGCTCCTGCGGCTTTGCGCCCCTCTGGCAACTGGATGGCCGCCCGATGAGCGGTGATCTGGGCCAGGGCACGGCCCATGCCCTGCTGCCCCACGTCGAGCCGCACACTGCCGTGGGGCAGCAGGGCATGGGCCAGCCAGCGCTTGCGGTCGGGCAGGGGGGTGGCGGCGGGCTGGAACAGGGTGCCGACCCGCTCGCCGGCCACCAAGGCATCGAGCACGGCGGGATCMCGGCCATCGGCCAGGTGCACGCGGATGCCGCTGGAGGTGGCGATGCGGGCGGCCGCCAGCTTGGTGGTCATGCCGCCCGTTCCCCACTGGCCACCGCCGCTGGCTCCCTGGCTGAGGCGCTCCAGCTCAGCCAGGTTGCCCACCTCGTTGATCGGTTCGGCGCTGGCGTCCTGGCGGGGATCGCCCGAGTAGAGACGGTCCACGTCGGTGAGCAGGATCAGCTCGTCGGCGCCAACGGCCACGGCCACCAGGGCCGAGAGGGTGTCGTTGTCGCCGAAACGGAGCTCATCGGTGGCCAGGGTGTCGTTCTCGTTCACCACGGGCACCACCCCCCAGGCGAACAGCTGGGCCATGGTGCGGCAGGCGTTCTGATAGCGCCGCCGCGAGGCCAGATCCCCCCGGGTGAGCAGCACCTGGGCCGCCTTGAGGCCGCGCACGGCGAAGGCGTCCTGGTAGAGGCCCATCAGCCGCCCCTGGCCGATGGCGGCAGCCGCCTGCAGGGCTTCCACCTCCGTGGGGCGGCGGGCCAGGCCAAGGATGGAGCAGCCCAGCCCCACCGCACCGCTGGTGACCAGGGCCACACTGTCGCCCTGGCGGCGGGCCCGGTTGAGGCTGGCTGCCAGGTCGGCGATCACTGCGGCGGTGGGTCGTTCGGCCGAACCGCGCAGCAGGCTGGTGCCCACCTTCACCACCCGGCGCAGGGGGGTGGTGCTCATCGGCCCCGGCCACTGCCCAGCCCACCGCCCAGCCAGTGGGCCATGCGCAGCTCCAGCCGCTGCAGGCCATCGCGACGGCAGGGCTGCCCCTGGGGATTGATCGGTTTGACCAGCACCGTGAACAGCCCCAGCCGGTTGCCGGCGATCACGTCGGTGAACAGCCGATCGCCGATCAGGGCCACCTGGTGATGGGGCAGGGCGAACTGGTTCAGCACCTTGCGCAGGGCGCCGCGGCGGGGTTTGCCGGCTGAGGTGGTGAAGGGCAGGTCCAGCTGCCGGGCCACGGCGCCGATGCGTTCCCGCGACGGGTTGTTGCTGAACAGGTGGATCGGCAGCTGCTCGCGGGCCGCCTGCAGCCAGCGCAGGGCGCTCTCCGGCAGGATCGTGGCCGTGCCCCTGGGCAGCAGGGTGCGGTCCACATCGAGCACCAGGGCGCGGATGCCCTGATCCAGCAGGTCCTGCAGCGGCAGTTCCGCCAGGGTGCGATCGATCAGCCAGTTCGGCCGCAGCAGCTGACGCAGCATCACGCCAGCCCCTCCCGCTCCTCCAGCTCGGCCTCGATGCGGGGCTGCACCCGATCGAATTCCTCGCCTTCCACCACCAGGGCGCCGTTGCCCTCCATGCGGGCCACCACGAAGAAGGGATCGAGCGGGATGTAGAGGCCGTACTCCTGCTCGTCGGCCATGAAGGTCACCAGCAGCTCGTAGGTCTCTGTCTCGTCATCCTCTTCGTCTTCCTCGAGCTCGTCGGGGTCGGGCTCATCGAGTTCACCGCTCACCGTGAGGGTCACCGCCGAGCGCACCAGGGTGAGGTCATGCTCCTGGAGCACCACATCGGCCACCGAGAGGATCGGTTCGCTGGCCTCCAGGGTGTCGATCAACTCGGGCAGGTCGTCATCGTCGTTGAGGCGGAACAGGCACACCGGCGTGTCCACCGGCGTCAGCAGGCCGTAGTCGTGGCCATCGAGGGGAATCAGCTGTTCCAGGAAACAGAGCAGTTGGCGGCCCTGCTGATCCCGCACCAGAAGGGTGGGCACATCGGAGCGGATCTCGCCGGAGCCAGTCATGAATGAACCTGCGGTGCTCGCCATCGGAGGAGCTGTGCCCCTCAGGATGGTGCAACGTGGGACTCCGCGCCCCTGGCGATGGTCGCCCGCTCCACCGGCGCCTGCATGGCGGGTTCCGGACCCTCCTGCAGCCACTGCTCCAGCAGCAGCTGGGCGGCCGCGCTGTCCAGGGCACCGGAGCGGTCGCCGTGGAGGCCATGGCGCTCGGCCGCCGACCAGCTGCTGCCGTGCTCGTTCACCCAGGCCAGGGGCAGGCCGGTGGCTGTGGCCAGCTGCTCGCCGTAGCGGCGGCAGTGGCGGCACTGCTCGGTGGGCTGGCCGGCGCTGTCGAGGGGAAGGCCCACCACCAGGGCCTCGACCCGCCGCGCGGCGATCAGGGGTTGCAGGCGGGTCAGGTCAACCGCAAAGCGCCCCCGGGCCAGGGCCGGCAGGGGGCTCACGGTGAGGCCCAGCGGGTCGCAGCCGGCCAGGCCGATGCGACGGCGGCCCACATCAACCGCCAGCACCGAGCGGGGCCGTGGGGCCTGCCGCCGCCTGCCTGCGGCGAGCGCCTCAGGGGGCATCGGCCAGACCGCCCTGCCCTGGGCCCACCGGCGTGGGCATGGGCTGGCGACGGGGCTGCCACTGTTCCCACACCGCTTCCAGACGACGGGCGGCCAGCTGGGCAGGGGCCCGCAGCTCCTGCCGGTGCCAGACGCTGCGGGCCATCAGCACCCGCTCACCGCGCTCCTCGGCACCGCTCTGGGCCAGCCAGCGCTGGCCGTTCTCCTGGCTCACGTCGCAGCCGAGCCAGAGGGCATGACCCTCGGCGAAGCTGTGCTGGGCCTGGCTGAGCAGCAGCGCGGTGGCGTCTCCGAACAGGTGCTGCCAGCCGGGATGCACGGTGAGCTTCACGTCGTGGCCGCCACCGGCGTGCTCACCGATCCAGCGCACCGCAGCCACGGCCTGCTCCCGGCAGGGATCGAACAGCATCCAGCCGCGGCCGTGGCTCTGGGCCAGGAGGTCGTCAACGCGTCGGTCCAGCAGCTGGCGCAGCTGGGCGGCACAGGCGGCCTGCTCCAGATGCCACAGCTCGGGCGAGGTGCGTCGGTTGAGGGGGCGCAGCTCCAGGCCGGCGGCGTCTCCACGGCCGCAACTGGTCGGGGGCCAGCGCCACAGCCGATCGGTGCGCASCGGCTGAAAGCCCTGCTCCCGCAGCACCGCCAGACKGTCGCGGTCGAGGCTGGAGGCGGTGGCGATCCAGCTGCTGGCCCCCCGGCCCCGCCGGATCGCCTCCCTCAGCAGGGTGCCGGCCAGCTCCCGCCGCGCCTGCGTGGCCGAGAGGCGCAGGTGTTGCACCTGCCAGCAGCTGCCGCTGCGGTTGAGCCGCCGGGTCACGATCAATCCCTGGGGCGTCTGCTGGCGCAGGGCCACCAGCACCTGCGGGCCCAGGGAGGGCCGGCTGCTCAGCAGCTGCAGCAGCCTCTGGGGCATGGTGAGCAGCACGGCGCGCTGCAGCAGCGGGTGCAGGGGCAGGTAGGCGGGATCATGCAGCAGCGGAATGTGCCAGCCAGCCAGTGGCTCCAGCCGCAGAGTTGTATCGAGCCCGGAGCCTTCGCCGCCAGCAGAGCCGTGGCTCGGTGGAGCCTCCATGGGGGTGCGGGCAGTGGATGGGGGAAGCACCGACATCCCTGGCAGACCTCGGAATGGACCTTGACAGGCTCGAGTGTGGGCTGAGCAATGGACTGGCTCAAACCAAGTCACTCTGGCCAGATGCTATCGCCGCTGAGGCGGCACCGCTTGGCCGCCGCGGCGGCTGGGGCCTTGGGGTTCAGGCCGGCCGCACCAGCACCACGGGGGTGCGTTCGTTGGCATTGCCCGCCGGGTTGGGGCGCAGGGCGCGCTGCAGCAGGGCCTCGTCGCAGCCGCTGCTGGAGGCCAGCACCTTCACCCGGCCCAGGTCGTTCACGTCCACCACGGCCACCGCCACCCCCAGGGCCGCCGCCATGCGGGCGCAGAACTGCTCCGGCTGGTGGGGCCCCAGCACGATGGTCTGGTCGTAGGGGGGCGTGGTGCCGGTCACGTCGTCGATGAGGCGAGCCTGGTCGCCGGCCAGCCGGTAAAACCAGCCCTTGGAGCCCACCAGCTTGAGGGCCGTGCCCACCAGCCAGGCGCCCAGCACCCGGGCCGGGCCCACCACGTCGATCAGGCTCTGCAGCCCGCAGGCGGTGGCGAGGGAACTGGTGGGGTGGAACACCCGGCAGAGCAGCCGCGCCAGGCCTGAGGGTGTGACCATCTCCGGGTGCTGGTAGCGGCCCTGCATCACCGCCAGGGGGGTCTCCCCCAGGGTGAGCACGTCACCTGGCTGGAGCAGTGCACCGGCGTAGCGACGCAGCACGGCCTCGGCGTCATCGAGGCTGCCGAGCAGGTGGGTGCGCACGGGCAGCACTGCACAGCGTTCCCCTGCACGCCAGGTGGCGGTGGCGGGCTCCACCGGGGTGGGCAGCCGCAGCGGCACCAGAATTCCGTCCCGGCGCCAGAGGCGGCCGAACGGGCCGTAGTTGACCCACAGCACTTCGAGCCAGAGGGTGTCGAGCAGGGCGTCGAGGTCCTGGCCGGGGCCGGGGCGCAGCTCAAGGCTGAGGCGCGCGCTGGTGGCCTTGCGGCCCTTGACGATGTAGGCGGCCCAGTAGCCATCGGCGCGGCCCTCCTCGTCGGGATGGTCAGCACGCACCCGGCTGAGCAGCTGCACGCCGGCCAGGTCGCCGCGACCCAGCAGGGTGGGGCGCAGCTCCAGCTCGGGCACGAACACCTCCATGCGGGGGTGGGGGTTGCGGATCGTGATCGTGCCGCTCACCCGGTAGCCCCCCGGCAGATCGGCGGGGGAACGCTCCACGGTGAAGCCATCGGCGCTGAGCCTCAGAGGAGACGCCGGCCGCAGCCGGTGGCGCAGCTCCAGCCACAGCAGCAGCAGCCCCAGCAGCAGGGCCAGCACCAGGACGATCTTGAACACGGCAGCGAGGAACAACGGCAACGGCGTGTGGCTCGCCGGAGCGTACGTGCAGCCGGGGATCTAGCGTCGCTGCCAGCTGGCCGGGCGGCCTGGGGATGCGCAAGACCTTCGTGCTCGACACCAACGTGCTGCTGCACGATCCGGCCGCGCTCACCCGCTTTGAAGACAACGCGATCGTGATCCCGATCGAAGTGGTGGAGGAGATCGACCGCTTCAAGCGCGACCCCGCCGAAAAGGGTCGCAATGCCCGCCAGGTGTCACGTCTGCTCGACGACCTCAGGGCCCACGGCAACCTGGCCGATGGCGTGCCCAACGGCGACCAGGGGGGAACCCTGAAGGTGGTGTTCTGCCGCGCCGAAACCCTGGCGCAGCTGCCCCCGGAGCTGAAGGCCGGCAACGGCGACAACAACATCCTCGCTGTGGCCCTGGAGGCCCAGCGGCTGGAGGCGGTGATCGGCAGCCAGCCGCCGGTGGTGCTGGTCACCAAGGACACCAACCTGCGCATCAAGGCCGATGCGGTGGGTCTGATCGCCCAGGACTACAGCACCGACAAGGTGGCGATCGACGACCTCTATCCGGGGGTCTGCGAGCTGTGGGCCCGTGCCGAGCAGATGGATCAGGTGAAGCAGGGGGCCGGGCTGAGCGTCGACGGCCTGGATCTGCCGGCGCCTCCCCAGGCCAACGAGGGGGTGATGCTGATCGACCTGGCCCAGCCAGCCCACACCCTGCTGAGTCGCTTCCATGCCCAGACGGGCACCCTGCAGCCGCTGCAGCGGGCCCAGAAGGTTCGCCTGGGCCGGATCCAGGCCCGTAACCGGGAGCAGACCTTCGCCCTCGACCTGCTGCTCGATCCCGACATCCAGCTGGTGACCCTGGTGGGCAAGGCGGGCACGGGCAAGACCCTGCTGGCCCTGGCGGCCGGCCTGCACCAGGTGGCCGATGAGCGCCTCTATGAACGCCTGCTGGTGACCCGGCCGGTGATCGCTCTGGGCAAGGAGCTGGGCTTCCTGCCCGGCGATCTCGAAGAGAAGATGGGTCCCTGGATGCAGCCGATCATCGACAACCTCGACTTCCTGCTTGGTGGCAGTGCGGAGGAGGCGGGTCGCAGCAACGGCCCTGGGGGCACAGGAGGTGGGCGAAGTCAGCGCTCTCAGCGCGGCAACTGGTCAGATCTCAAGGGCATGGGACTGCTGGAGGTGGAGGCGATCAGCTACATCCGCGGCCGCTCGATTCCCCGCCAGTTCATGGTGGTGGATGAAGCCCAGAACCTCACTCCCCATGAGGTGAAGACGATCGTGACCCGGGTGGGTGAAGGCACCAAGATCGTGCTCACCGGTGATCCCTATCAGATTGACAATCCCTATGTGGACGCGGAGAGCAATGGCCTCACCTGGCTGGTGGAGCGCTTCAAGGGACAGCCGCTGGCCGGCCATGTGACGCTGATGCGCGGTGAGCGCTCACCACTGGCGGAGCTGGCGGCGAATCTGCTTTGACAGCCATGCCCCAGCAGCGCAAGCCCTAAAGCGTCGTCAGCCATGACGGCTGGGGGAGCATCAGCGTGGCTGAGTTCGAGAACCTGGAGGAGACTCAGGAGCTGTTCCGTCTTTGGAATGCGCGTTGTCACGGCATGTCGTGTCTGACCTGGTTCCTTGGAGCTGTCATCCAATCCCCCATGGAACCAGCTCATTCCCTGCGGTTCTGATCTGAACCTTCCCCTGAATTCCCGATGACCAATTCCGCAGAGCGCGCCAGCAAGATCTGCCCCGTGTGTGGGCGACCGTTTCAATGGCGTAAGAAATGGAAGGACGTGTGGGAGGAGGTGCGGTACTGCTCGGAGCGCTGCCGGCGCCGGCGCCACACGATCCCTGTCGCTCCCGTTGGTGCGGAGTAGGCCATTGCCTTGAAGCTCAGGAGCAACACGTAGGACTGATTGACTCCCATGGCAAGGCAACCTTGGAGAAGGTAAACAGTGATCTGGAATGCCGGTATTGGCCTCATCATCACCCGCTCGTGATTGCCTTGGTCGTTGCAACGCTGAAGACTGTGAACGTTCATTCAGCCAGCAAATGACGAGGCTCACAACTCCACTCTAAAGCAATCCCACCGAGCCATGCTCTGTTCACTCGAGAGCTTCCCGGTTTACCATGTGCAGCGATTCAATGTTGCTCCTACACCCGCTCTTCTGAACTCTTCATCGATAAACAAGAAATCGGGGGAACCCCATCTCTATCCGAGATGAGACTCGTTCAATCGGCAGCATTCCTCCGCGCCGTTGGCGTTGCACACCTCATTGCAGAGCGAACGCTTGCCATCACCTGGCCGCAGAAAGCTTCTGGTTCGGGGTCTCGTTGGGCTTCGGGAAATTGAAGGTGGCGGGTCAGGTGCATGGCTGTGTTGGCTAGGCATCTACACAGCGAACATTGCCTGAAGAACACCCAGCAGCTCATTCAGCGTAGTCTCCGACAGACTCCCCAATCGCTTGACGAGACGGTCTCTGTCTACAGCTCTCAGCTGATCAGCCACAACATGGCCGTCCTTGCCATCAAACCTGCAACGCACACGAAATGGGTATGGATGGCCGCCAGTTGTGAGCGGCGCAACAATGAAAGTGCGAAGGTGAGAATTCAGCTCGTTCGGCGACACTACGGCACAAGGCCTCGTCTTCCTGATTTCAGATCCTCGCGTGGGATTCAACGCGACAAGGAAGATATCGCCTCTTGAGACGTGTTCTTCATTCACCATGACCACTCTTCGTCATCAAACTGGGTAGCGCTCATTTCATCGAGAAGTCCCTCTGGCACCAAAGACGATGCCGCCTCTGCCCAACCAGCCCTCGGATGAGCGGATGGTCTGATCGTCAGAACCCCTGGAGCCGCTTCGATCTCGACTTCGTCAGCCAGCCCCGCAACCTCAAGCAGCGGCTTGGCGAGGCGGATCCCTCTCGAGTTGCCGATTTTTACCAGCTTCGCTCGCACCACGACCAAACCCTACACACGTGCTCACATTGTAGCCACGGTGGTGACTGCCGCGCATCCCCCTGCTCTGAAAAACGCCAAGATCAGCGGCGGCAAGTGCTCCAATGCGCTTATCAGGCATCTTTACCCCGGCCGCTAGATCTTGATGTTAGCCTGGCGGGATTACGCTCTCAAGGTTACCGAAGCCTGGATAAACTGAATAAAATCTTTTGAGTAGAATCTTTCTGCTTTCATTATGTACCGGGCTCGAACACCGCTGTCGCGATCACAGCTGCCTATAAGCTCAACTTCAGCATCCTTGGTTTCGTGCGCAAATGTTATGAGATTAATTGCTGCAAACTCGCCAGATGATATTTGGTGATCTTTAAGTAACCTGCTTGTGGCAACACCTGCATAGTCGTAAATAATTCTGCGCGCAAGCCCTTTCTCGCTGAGCTTTGAATCTGATGTCATTCTATGTAGCAATCCGTTTCTTGCTCCGTACAGGTCTACTGAGCTGCAGTTAAGGTTTCCTCTGCTTAACAGCCATTTATCAGCCCAAGTCTGAAAGCGCACCGACACCTGAATGCTATCATCAGTGGCTTCAAGCCAGGCCAACGAATCAATATGCGAGTAGATTAGTATAAGTGCGGGCAACCACAGTTTGTCCTCAATGCATTTCTCAGTCGCTCCTCGGTATTGGTCGAATGCTCCAAGGATAGGCAATAGTCCAGTGTATTCGTCTCTATTCATTGATCTGGTTCACGACTCTTTGTGCTCAGGCTAATATCAGGCTTAGCGGCGCGTTATTTACGGCTACGGGTGCAGCCCATGGTTTGGTGATATTCAACGTGGTCTGCCCCGGTATTTCCTGTGCCGCTTCCGGGCTCGTGCGAACTTATAACAGCTCTGAGAATCGACTGAAGGCATCCATGAGGGTCCGGTGTATCGCCGCGACGTCGGGATCCTGGCTGGGGATATCGACGTCGGGATCGTCAGGTAGCCGCTGGAACTCGACCCATCGCCGTGCGATCAACCAGCGACTGTCGACTTTTTTGAGCAAGTCCCTATAGCCTCCTGTCATGAGGACCCTGAAGCCACGCGGAGTCGCGACCGTCACGAGAGTACTGGCGAAACCGGTTGCTGACAGGCCGTTTTCGGCGATGTGGTGGACCGGAGAACTAGTGATATGCCGCGCGCCAATTCGAGTATGGATCTCGGCATAGGCTCGCAGCTTGTCACGTCCGACGACTGCACGCTCGCCATCACCGAACGCTCCATTTTCGGTAAAGCACTCTACCCAACCATCGATATTGTGGGCGTCGAGGGTGAGGCAGTAGCGCCCGAGAAGGTCGAGAATCTCGATCCTATCGATCACGCGACTGATCTCTTTTTCGTCCATAATCTTGCCTCCGGCACCCCTACAGTACGTCATTTGTCGGAGCGGCTTCGCTGTCGCCCTCCGCCTAACGCTGCCCATGAGTGGCAGGCAGGGAATGTACAATGCAAGTAGAGAACCAATGGAGGCCTGTCCACCCGAGTGGCTTGTTATCCGTTCCTTTATGCGGTGACACTTCTCTGGAGTGCTTCCTGAGCGAGCAAATTAAGACTCTTTCCCTGCGCCTCCGCAGTCATCGCCAACTTCTCATGTAGTTCAGGCGGAATCCGAAGATTGAATTTACCTGAATAGTGTCTGCGGGGCTCGATTCCTTGCTCCTTGCAGACCTCAAGAAAGACGTCCAATGACTTTTTGAATTCTCGGCGAAGCTCCTCAGGACTGGACCCATAAAAGTCCGCTCCTCCAGAAAGCCCAAGAATTTCCCCGCGAAACTGATCCGTTCCCTCATCGTAGTCAATTTTGGCGTGGTAGCCATCCACAGTCATGAGATTCATGGTGTCACTCCGTGTTCTTCAAACCATTTGCGGATCGAAGCAACGGCACCCTTGTCTGTATCAGGCGATGGGTGGGGTCTGTGGAAGACCCTGACTTCGCCAAACAGAACGACCGCGACTCTGCTGCCCGCCCTCTCACTGACATCCCCACCAAGCTCCAGAAACAGGGCCTCGATGTCCCTCCACGGCAAGCTGCCGCTTACGGGACGAGAGAAGATCAGCTCAAGGGTGTGCTGGTGCTTCCGCTTCATTCCAGCATGGTACTGCTTCTCGGTACCAGGCGTGGCTTGCGGTCAACGGCTTGCTGGATACGGATAACGCTCCAGATCAGCGGCGGGCAGGACTCTCATTGACAAACCAAGCATCAATGCCACCGGCAGCTGTATCTGGATGTTATGCGGGTTTTTCGGCACCCACTACTGGTCGTTGAATAGCAGTCTCATACATCTCGGAGGACACATCCTCAAGTTCTAGATAGGAACTCGGAACCAACAATACTCGCGGACGGCTAGATTCCTTTGTCCATTCCACTACTGTGCCATCTTTGTTCTTGCGTTTCAACCTTGCTCCATTGCCTAAACTCATTGAAAAGAAATCAAGAAATCGGCGTGCGCCTACTCCAGTAAATGGCTGAAAGACAACACGAACAGACTCCATGCCTCCCTCAAGACTAGTTTGCAAGTCAATTGAGTCTGAATGAAAGTCAAGAGCCTTGCTTTTTGGATAGGGCTCTACATAAACAACCCGAGAAAGGCCTGCTGCAATAATGTGCTTCGCACAGTTATGGCATGGGAAAGTTGTGTTATAGAGTGTCGCGCCATGACAATCTATCCCGGCCCTCGCGCACGACAAGAGTGCATCCATTTCAGCATGAACAACTCTCCCGAACTCGGTTAGGTCAGATATTCTACTCGCACGCAGAATCTTTTCTATTTCCGCCAGAGCGCTCCCGGGTAATTCCGATATATTCTTGCAAGCACCGAGAATGCTTCGAACTATCTCTCCTTGCTCAGACTTATTGGAGTCTTCGCCGCGCTTATAATCCTTGCCATCTTCGATATCCTCAACCTTTCCTGAATCGTCTGCCTGCGCCCAATAAAGACCGCCACCAGCTGACGGGCATTCGTTGGCTCCTGTCGCAATAATCTGATTGTCTCTGGTAATAATAGAGCCAACCTGTCGCGATAGATCACCGGACCTTACCGAACTGGAGAATGCCATGAACATTGCATACTCATCAAATGTTGGGTTGAGATACGGGTTTCCGAAGATAAGCTCCAGGAATCTCTGTACTGAATTCTTGATGTAGTCCTCACTACTTCCAAAGCTGAGAAAGAAGTCGGAGAGATGATAGGCGTCTCTTGTGCGCTGTCCATGGGGAATCTTCTCGTCTTCATCAATTGAGGTGAGTTCTACTGCATGTTCTGATGAGATACCTCTGTCTTCTGTTAAGTAGCGTATACGACGTTTTTCGTCCGCATGAACACCGATCAGATAAAAGCCTTGGCCATAAATCCTTCGAAGAGAATGGACCTCGTCGGGATGCTTAAGCGAATTGATAATATACGCTAGTTTAGACTGGTTGTCAGCTCTACTCTCTTTTATTTTCTTGGCAGCACCCTACGCAAGGATCCCGTTGTCTTGCGTTCTTTCCCTAAGTGAATCACCCCGGCTCATCAAGTCCCTGATCCTCTCATACTCGCTTGCATACGCCGAATCGCCGCCTTTGCTTAAGAGCGATGAAACCTTAATCTCTTTGGTCTGGTACCCGAAGCCAGCTAGCCTGTTTGTAAGAGCTGTCACAACTCTGCTGGTTTCTGTGCCTACTGAGCTGACTATTCCTAGTATTAGTTCTGAGTGACTGAGGCTATCTGATAAATATTGGGAAGTAAGATTCGTATCAGTTTGAACTGTGGCTGGTTTCAGTCCTGCATTGCTAGTGGCTGATTCTTCAGGTGATGAGTAGGTATGCGTTTCGTCAGCAGTACCTGGAAATAAAATTCTTCTGACTTGGCGCTCGAGTTCAGACTTGTCTGGCTCTTTCCCCTGAAACTGCAGTGTTCCCGTTGACTCGAACCAATTCAGTATCCCATCATTCAATCTGTAGACTTTCTTGTTGGGCTGGGTTTCTTCCCAGCTGCCATTTAGTTCCACAAGAGCACTCTTCAGCTCAGTATAACCTTTGGAATAAACGAGCTTCATAAGATACTGGCTCTCCAGTTCTTTTGGGTTTAGTTGTCGACTACTCTAATCATGATGCGTCAGTGCTGCCTTGCCGGCCATCAGAGGCTGCCCCTGCTCCACATAACGCCGAATGGGCGGGTCCGGTATCTACCTCAACCCACGCGCCCCTGTCAGCCTATCTCTTCTCGGTGCACTCTGCCATGGACGCCAACTTGACTCCAGCGCATTGGTTTCTGATGGCCAGGCCAGTTGGATGAGGGGTTTTATGCGGATCTGATAACCGTATGGCACACCTGATACACAGTCAGAGTTCATCGGCAGGGCTGGTGACGCCCATTGGGCCCCGATTCAGTACATGGGTGTAGATCATCGTGGTTTTCAAATCGCTGTGCCCCAGTAGCTCCTGAATGGTGCGGATGTCCTGGCCGCGTTCCAGAAGGTGGGTGGCGAACGAATGGCGCAGCCTGTGGCAGGTTGCCGGCTTGCTGATCCCAGCTGCCAGCACCGCCTTGCGCACCGCTTTCTGGATCAGGCTGGGATCAAGGTGGTGGCGGCCCTCTTCACCGGTGGCCGGATTGCACCAGCGGCTGTGTTGTGGGAACACCCACTGCCAACACCATTCGACAGAGGCATTCGGATACTTCCGGGCGAGGGCATGGGGCAGCTGCACCCGCCCCCAGCCCTTGGCCAGATCCCGTTGGTGGATCACCCGCACGTCCACCAGATGGGAGCGCAGCTGCTCCGCTACGCGAAGGGGCAGCAGGGTGCGTCGGTCCTTCCCGCCCTTTCCGTCGCGCACCGTGAGTTCCTGCCGGCCGAAGTCCAGGTCATGCACCCGCAGCCGCAACGCCTCCATTAACCGCAGGCCGCTGCAGCACAGCCCGCACCCCTTGCACCGTCAGCACCACCGGCAGCCTGCGGCGCGTGCGCGCCCGCACCACACCCTCCAGCTCCAGGTCCCGTTCCAGCAGTTCGCGGTACAGGAACAGCAGCGCCGACAGTGCCTGGTTCTGGGTAGAGGGGCTCACCTGCCGATTCACGGCAAAATGGCTGAGGAAGGCATTCACCTCGGCGCTGCCCATCTCCCTGGGGTGTCGCAGGTTGTGGATGCGCAGAAACCTTCTGAGCCACTGCTCATAGGTCTTCACCGTGCGACGGGCGTAGTGGCGGGTCTGCAGTTCCTCCCGGTAGCGCTGGATCAGCCCTGCAGCTTTGGGTTGCTCTGGCATGGGGGCCTGCGCCATGGCGACGACTCAGAGTTGCCACGGCTGCCCAGGCATCTCAGCAATCCAGTGATGTGCACCGTTCGGCGTCGCTGATGTCGCCCCGTTCCCGCTGCCACTGGCGGCGGCGCAGCTTGCCGTAGGCCTGGCAGAACTCCTCTTCGAGGGCCTGGCGCAGGCCGGTGTCGGCGTCGAAGGCATCGAGGGCCTCGCCCAGGTCGGCAGGCAGCCTTGGGCAGATCTCCGGTCCCAGCGGGGCGGCGTAGTTGTCGTTGTCATGGCGAGGTCCTGGCTCGAGCCCTCGCTCGATGCCGTCCAGGCCCGCCGCCAGGATGGCGGCCTGCAGCAGGTAGGGATGGGCAGAGCCATCGGGTAGCCGCAGCTCCAGGCGCTGGTCATCGGGGATGCGCAGCAGGTGGGTGCGGTTGTTGCCGCTGTAGCTGATCCCCGCCGGGCTCCAGGTGGCCCCCGAGGTGGTGGGCGGCGCCGCCAGCCGCCGGTAACTGTTCACCGTGGGATTGGTGAGGGCGCAGAGGGCTGGCGCGTGCTCCAGCAGACCGGCCAGAAACTGATAGGCCAGGGGCGACAGGCCCAGCTCACCAGCGGGGTCATGGAAGAGATTGACGCCAGCGGCGCTGTTGCCGGGTGCACCCCAGAGAGAGAGATGGGTGTGGCAGCCGTTGCCGGTGCGCTCGGCGAAGGGTTTGGCCATGAAGCTGGCCTTGAAGCCCTGCTGCTCCGCCAGCGTCTTCACCATCACCTTGAAGAAGGCGTGGCGGTCGGCGGTGGTGAGGGCGTCGGCGAAGGTCCAGTTCAGCTCGAACTGACCGTTGGCATCCTCGTGATCGGCCTGGTAGGGCCCCCAGCCCAGCTGCTCCATCGCCTCCAGCAGCGGTCCGATCAGCCCGTAGCGACGCATCAGGGCCAGCTGGTCGTAGCAGGGTTTCTCCTGGTGGTCGCCGGCATCGGCGATGCTGCTACCGTCGGCGCCCAGCAGGAAGAACTCGGCCTCCACGCCACTGCGCAGCTCGAAGCCCAGCTGCAGCGCCCGCTCCTGCTGAAGCCGCAGCAGGCGGCGCGGGCACTGGGCCATCGGCTCACCGGCCAGCACCAGCTCCGCCGCCACCCAGCCCACGCCCGGCTGCCAGGGCAGGGGGGTGAGGCTGGCGGGATCTGGGATCGCCATCACGTCCCCGTCGGCGGGGGAGAGATCCAGCCAGGCCGCGAAGCCGGCAAAGCCGGCGCCGTCCCGGCCCATCGCCTCGGCGGCGGAGGCGGGCACCAGCTTGGCCCTTTGGATGCCGAACAGGTCGGTGAAGGAGATCAGCAGGAAGGAGAGCTCGAGCTCCTGGAGCCGTTGGGCGAGGGGGGTCATCGGC
>NZ_JADEWP010000203.1:0-4056 GCF_015207535.1 Cyanobium sp. LEGE 06143
GCCCGAACCCCGTCCCCTGCTGATGGAGGCGCCCCCGCCAGTGTCACGCAGGAAGGTGCCCAAGCGGATCGGAGCCTGGCGGGTGGCCGGCGATCTGCCCTCGAGCTTTCGCTACGCCGCCCAGGGCCTGGCCTACGGCCTGCGCAGCCAGCGCAACTTCCGCATCCATACCGCCACCGGCGCAGTGGTGTTCGGTTTGGGGTTGTGGCTGCAGCTCAGCGTCGACCGCATGGCCCTGCTGGTGCTCACGGTGGCGGCCGTGCTGGTGCTGGAGCTGCTCAACACCGCCACCGAGGCCGTGGTGGACCTGGCCATCGGCCGCCAGTTCCATCCCCTGGCCCGGGTGGCGAAGGACTGCGCCGCGGCCGCCGTGCTGGTGGCGGCCATGGCGTCGCTGGTGATCGCCGCCCTGCTGCTGGTGCCGCCGATGCTGAGCCGCTTCGGCCTCTGAAGCCGGCTCGGCCTTTGAATGGGCCGAGGCCTCGAGCGTTCATGCTTCTCGTTCTCGACAACTACGACAGCTTCACCTTCAACCTGGTGCAGTACCTGGGCGAGTTGGCGGCCGACCATCCCCTCGCCTCCGAGGTGCGGGTGGAGCGCAACGACGCCCTGAGCCTGGAGCAGATCCGGGCCCTGCAGCCGGCGGCGATCCTGATCTCGCCGGGCCCGGGGGATCCGGATCAGTCGGGCGTGTGCCTGGAGGTGCTGCGGCAGCTGAGCCCCACGGTGCCCACCCTGGGGGTTTGCCTGGGGCACCAGGCCCTGGCCCAGGTGTACGGCGGCCGGGTGGTGCGGGCCCGGGAGCTGATGCACGGCAAGACCTCGCCGGTGCTGCATGAGGGCGCCGGGGTGTTCGAGGGCCTGCCCAGGCCACTCACGGCCACGCGCTACCACAGCCTGATCGCGGAGCGCGACTCGCTGCCCGACTGCCTGGAGATCACCGCCTGGCTGGAGGACGGCACGATCATGGGCCTGCGGCACCGCAGCCATCCCCACCTGCAGGGGGTGCAGTTCCACCCCGAGAGCGTGCTCACCCAGGGCGGCCACGCCCTGCTGGCCAACTTCCTCAACCAGGCGGCAGGCTGAACCCCGCCGGCCGGCCAGGCCAGGCAACGCTGCTAGTTTCGCGCCAGCAAAGCGGCCCGATTCGATGGTGAGCGCCACCCAGACCCGCCGAAGCCGTCCGCGGCCCAGCCGCAGCGGCAGCGCCCTGGTGGCCCTGGCCCTCGGCGCCGGCCTGGGGCTGAGCCCGGCGGCGGCCCTGGCCGGCAGCGGCGTGAGCATCACCAGCTACGGCCACAGCGCCCTCATGATCCGTGGCGGCAGCGCCAGCGTGCTGCTCAACCCGTTCAAGGCCGTGGCCTGTGCCGCCGGGCTGGCTGAGCCGCGGGTGAGCGCCACGGTGATCCTGGCCAGCAGCCGCCTGCTGGATGAGGGAGCGCCCGTGGCCAGCGGCAAGTTCCTGGTGGATCCGGGCTCCTACCGGGTGGGCGGCCTCAAGATCGAAGGCATCGGCGGCCCCCACGACCGGGTCGGCGGCCGCCGCTTCGGGCAGTCCACCCTGTGGCGCTGGCAGCAGGGGGGGCTCACCTTCGCCCACCTCGGCGGCACTGTGGCCCGCCTCAGCCCATCAGACAAGGTGCTGCTGGGCCGCCCCGACGTGCTGATCATCGGCGTGGGTGGCGGCGCCAAGGTGTACGACGGCAGCGAGGCTGCCGAGGTGGTGCGCGAGCTGCAGCCGGCGGTGGTGATTCCGGTGCAGTACGTCTCCGGCTCAACGCCCGCCGACTGTGATCAGGGCAGCGTGGACGGCTTCCTGCAGGCCATGGGCGGGGTGCCGGTGAAGCGGCCAGGCCGCAGCCTCAACCTGCCCGGCAGCCTCAGCGGCGGACCGGTGATCCAGGTGATGCGCTGAAGAACGTCAGGGGGAGGTGATGGCCGTGTAGGCGGCCCAGAACTGCTGCATCTGGGCGGTGGTGCCGAGGCTCACCCGCAACGAGCCCCCGATCAGCGGCTTGCCCGCCATGGAGCGCACCAGGATGCCGGCCTCCCTCAGACGCCGCTCCACCTCCTCAGCCGGGCGCTCGGGCCAGAGCAGCAGGTAGTTGCCGCCGGCGGCGTGGTGGCGCACGCCCTGCTGTTGGAGCTGGCTCAGGAGCCAGTGGCGGGCCCGCAGCACCTCGGCCACGTAGGCATCGGTGTAGGGCTGATCGGCCAGGGCCGCCAGGGCGGCCGTCACCGCAAAGCTGTTGATGTCGTAGGGGCCGGTGACGCGGCTGAGACGATCCACCACCGCCTCAGCACCGATCGCAAAGCCGATGCGCAGCCCGGCCAGGCCGGCCGTCTTGGCCAGGGAGCGCAGCACCAGCAGGTTGGGCGTGGCGGCGAAGTCGGCCGTGGGCAGCACGCTGTCGCCCGTGAAGGCCTCGTAGAGC
This sequence comes from Cyanobium sp. LEGE 06143, assembly GCF_015207535.1. Classification (NCBI taxonomy): domain Bacteria; kingdom Bacillati; phylum Cyanobacteriota; class Cyanophyceae; order Synechococcales; family Prochlorococcaceae; genus Cyanobium; species Cyanobium sp. LEGE 06143. The sequence continues at coordinate 2,436 of NZ_JADEWP010000203.1, forward strand.
TCATCCACCACCACCAGCGTGGCCGGCGCGGCGGCGGCCAGCTCCAGGATCTGCCCTGGCGCCAGCCGGGTGCCGGTGGGGTTGTTGGGGTTGCAGAGCAGCAGGATGCGCGGGCAGGGCTCGGCGAGCAGGGCCTGGCGGATGGCCTCGAGCGGAAAGGCGAAACCGGGCAGCTCATAGGGGATGGCGGTGATCACCATGCCCTGCATCTGGGCGCAGGGGCTGTAGTAGCCGAAGGTGGGGCTGGTGGTGAGCAGCCGGTCGCTCCGGTTGCCGTAGGCGTGAAAGAGGGCATGGATCGCCGCATCCACCCCGTTGAACAGACCGACCTGGGCCGGGGCGAGCGGCCTGGCCAGGCCTGAGGGGGCGGCGCTGAGGTTGGCCACCACCGCCTCGCGCAGGCCGTCGTACTCGGGGTAGATGGCGTAGTGATCCGCCGGGATGGCGCGCAGCGCCTCCACCACGCGGCGGCTGGGGCCCACGGTGTTCTCGTTGAAATCCAGCCGCAGCAGGCCGCGGCGGCCTTCCAGCGGGGCGCTGTAGGCCTGCAGGCTCTCCACCTCGGGCCGGGCCGGGGGGCCATCTGGCAGGCAAGAGATCAAGGAGGAGCCGGCGGGAACCATGGGCAGCGTAGAAAGCGGTCTGCGGCGTGGAAATGCTGAAGAGGAAGCAGCAGCAACCGTCATGCAGCCCAAGCCATCCCCGCCAGGACTAATCCAGCGCTACCGAAAGGAACTGCAGGTGCGGCACTACTCCCGCCGGACGGTGAACACCTACGCACAATGGCTCAGGCGCTTTCTGCGGTTTCACCACCTGCGCCACCCAAGGGAAATGGGCAGCGACGAGGTGAATGCCTTCCTCAGCCATCTGGCCGTGGAACGGCAAGTTAGAGAGATGGGGCGCTCGCTACCGAGCCGACCAGCGGTATAGTCTTTGTATAGCCGTCGCTGGGGCATGCAGACGAGAGTTCAGAAGTGGGGAAACAGCCTTGGCGTGAGGATTCCACGCGGTTTGGCAGATGAGGTGGGCTTGGGGGCTGGTACGGAAGTCAGCCTCACCGCGAAGGATGGCGAGCTGGTCTTGAGGCCCTCATTGCCTAGCCGGCTCAGGCTTGTGGATCTTCTTGCTGATATCACTCCAGAGAACATTCACGCCTCCGTTCATACGGGGGATGCCGTAGGTTCCGAAGCGTTCTGATGTCTACCTACGTGCCTGATCGTGGCGATTTGGTGTGGCTGGAGTTCACGCCACAGGCCGGAAGCGAGCAGCGTGGAAGACGGCCAGCACTGGTTATATCTCCAAAGGCCTACAATGGAAAAGTAGGGCTGGCACTATTTTGTCCAATTACATCCAAGATCAAGGGTTACCATTTTGAGGTTCTGCTGCCTGATGGATACTCTGTGAGTAGAGTTGTCCTGTCCGATCAGCTGAAGAGCCTAGACTGGCGAACGAGAAAAGCGAAGTTCATTGAGCGGATTTCTTTAGGGAGGCTCTGGAAAACCCGAGCCATCCGCGCGAAAATATCCCTGTAATCGCAGGCGCGGACTGGGTTCATGGGCAGCAAGCAGCTCGGATTCGGTGATTACGAGCAGACCACGGCCAAGAAGCGCACGAGGCGCGA
>NZ_JADEWP010000205.1:0-3994 GCF_015207535.1 Cyanobium sp. LEGE 06143
CCTCCGGCCTGCCCCGCCCGCTGGTGCTGGGGCTGTCCTTCCCGCTCGTGGTGCTGAACCTGTGGGTGTTCGCCTCGCTCTACAGGGCCTTTGAGGGCATCGCTTCCACCTTCATCCTCGCCGGGGTGATCGCGTTGATCCTCAACCTGCCGGTGCGCCTGCTGCAGCGGCGCCTGGGGCTGGGGCGCAGCTGGGCGATCGGTTTGGTGGTGGGGCTGTTCCTGGCCCTGGCCGGCCTGATCGCCGCCACCCTGCTGCCGCTTCTGGTGGTGCGGTTTCTGGCCTTCACGCAGGTGCTGCCGGAGTGGATCTCCGCCACCGCCCAGCAGCTCGACGCCGTCAGTGGCAGGGCCTCCTATCTGGGCGTGCCGATCGAGGTCAGCGAAATCATCCAGGGCCTGGCGGCAGGGCTCACCGCGCAGCTGGAGGGATTGCTGCTCAACATCCCCGCCTTCATCACCGGATCGCTGGGGAACTTCTTCAGCCTCTTCTTCCTGTTCGTGCTCACGATCTTCTTCCTGATCTATGGCGGTGATTTCGTGCGCAACTGCCTCACCTCCTGGCTGCCTGGCGACAACGGCCTCAAGGCGCTGGCCGTGCTGCGCCGCAACTTCAACAGCTACATCTTCAACCAGCTCATCCTCTCAGCTGTGCTGATGGCTGTACTCACACCCACCCTGTGGCTGCTGAGGGCGCCGTTCCCCATCCTTTCAGGGGTGAGCATCGGTCTGATGGGCTTCATCCCGTTCGGGGCCATCCTCGGCATCCTCTTGTTCAGTGTGCTGTTCATGCTCAAGAGCTTCTGGCTGGGGCTGCGCATCTTCGCTGTGCTGATCGTGGTGGATCAGGTGATCGAAAACGTGCTGCCGCCGCGGCTGCTGGGAAAGCTCACCGGCCTCAACCCGATCGTGATCCTGTTTTCGGTGATGGTGGGCGCCACCCTCGCCAGTTTCTACGGGGTGATCACCGCCGTGCCGATCGCCGCCACCGTCAAGTCGCTGCTGCTCGATTCAGCCGAGCCGGCCTCCAGCTCGGCATAGCCCGCCCGACGCCGGGCATCGAGGGCCTCGAGGTAGCGGCGCTCGTTGTAATACAGCTCCTGAAAGCGCAGGGCGTCGCTGTTGAGCTCGGCGAACAGCTGCTCAATGCGGCCCTCCATGTCGCTGATCGGCACCAGGCCGGCATCCTCTTCGCTGCGCTCCAGCTGCACCAGGCGGGCGATGCAGCGCTCCAGGGTTTCCAGCCGCTGGCTGCTCCAGGCGTCGAGCAGATGCCGGCAGCGCTTCAGGCTGCGCTGGCGCTCCAATGAGGCCAGGGCGCCGCGCAGCTGCAGTTGCGGCTGGCCCAGCTGCAGCTGCTGCAGTTCGCTGGGCTCGATCAGGGGCGTGAGCCGTGTCAGCAGGCTGCTCTCCTCCACCAGCAGCTGGTCACTGAGCAGGCTGGGCAGCTCCAGGTCGGCCAGATCGAGGCCAGGATCGAGGCCGCGGCTCACCGCCTCCAGCCGGCCGGCGCCCAGGTTGTCCTCCTCCAGGGAGCAGATGGCGGCCCAGAGCTGGCGGTGGTGGGCCAGGCCGAAGTCCTCCAGCTCATGGCGGCGCAGCTCGGCGCGGATGCGGGGCCGTTCCGGCGGGCAGTGCAGGTAGAGCCGCAGCACCTCCGCCTCGGCCCGCTCCCGCAGACCCGCCTCACCGGGCTGCTCCCACTTCTGGGAGCGGCCGTGCCAGCGCTGGCCCTTCACCTGCTGGCGCAGGTCGTCCTCCAGCTGGATCGCCAGCCTCGCCTTGCCGCCGCTGAGCCGCTCGGCCACCTGCTGCAGGTAGTGGCTGCGCACGGCGCTCTGGGGCAGCTTGCCGAGCAGGGCCACCAGGGCGCTCACGGCCTGCTGGAACTGATCCGAGCGGGCCAGGTCCTTGCCCTCCAGCACCTGGGCGATCTGCCAGTCGAGCCACTGGGGCGCCTGATCCAGCAGGGCGCGGTAATCACCGGCGCCGTTCTGCTTCAGGAATTCATCGGGATCCTTGCCGGCGGGCAGGTGCAGCACCCGCAGCTCCAGCTGCCCCTGCAGCGCCAGCTGCTCCACCTCGCCGATCGCCCGCTGGGCCGCCCTCACGCCGGCGCCGTCGCTGTCGAAGTTGAGGATCAGGCGGCGGCTCTCGCAGCAGCGGCACAGCTGGGTGATCTGCTGGCGGCTGAGGGCCGTGCCCAGGGAGGCCACCGCATTGGTGATGCCGGCGGCATGCAGGGCGATCACATCGAAGTAGCCCTCCACCACCACCGCCCGGTCATCGCGGCGGATCTCGTTGGCGGCCCGATCCAGGCCGAACAGGTGCTGCCCCTTCTCGAACACCTCCGTTTCCGGGGAGTTGAGGTATTTGGGCTCGCCGCCCTCAAGGCTGCGGCCGCCGAAGCCGATCACCCGCCCCTGGCGGTCGCGGATCGGCACCATCACCCGGCCGCGGAAGCGGTCGTAGTGCCCACGGCGGCTATCGCCGGCCTCCCCCTTGCGGGCCGCCACCAGACCGGCGGCCTCCAGCCATTCCGGGGCCACCCCTTCCACCTGCACTAGGTGGTTCAGCAGCCCATCCCAGCGGTCGGGGGCAAAACCCAGCTCGAAGCTCTCGATCGTGCCCTCACTGAGGCCCCGCTGCTCGCGCAGATAGGCCAGGGCGGCCGCCCCGCCCGGGGCACGCAGCTGGCTGCGGAACCAGCCCGAGGCCAGGCTCAGCACCCGGTGCAGCTGCTCGCGCCGGGAGAGCTGCTTGCGCAGCCGCTCCTGCTGGGGGCCATCCAGCGTTTCCACCGGCAGCTGGTACTTGCGCGCCAGCTCCAGCACCACATCACTGAAGCTGTGGCGCTGCAGCTCCATCAGGAACTTGATGGCGTTGCCGCCGGCGCCGCAGGAGAAGCAGTAGTAGAACTGCTTGGCGGGCGACACCGTCATCGACGGCGATGTGTCGTCGTGGAAGGGGCAGATCCCCACGAACTCGCGCCCCTTCTTCTTGAGCACCACGTGCTCTCCCACCACATCGACGATGTCCGCACGCTCCTTGACGGCCTCGATCGTGCGCGGATGCAGGCGGGGATGGAGCGCGGGCTGGCTCAAGGAGTGGCGCTACCGATGGGGGTTGGATCGCCCCCATTCTGCCGGACACCACCACAACTGGGCGCCCCTGTGGATGCTGGCCAGCGCCCTGGCCTTCAGCCTGATGGGGGTGTGCGTCAAGGCCCTAGGCGGGCGCCTGCCGGTGTCGGAGGTGGTGCTGGCCCGGGCCGTGGTGAGCGTGCTGATCAGCTGGTGGCTGCTGGGCCGGGCCGGGATCGATCCCTGGGGAAACCGCCGCGGGCTGCTGATGGGGCGGGGTCTGCTGGGAACAGCGGGGCTCTACTGCATCTATCAGGCGATCGCCGGCCTGCCCCTGGCGGTGGCCACCCTGCTGCAGTACCTCCATCCCACCTTCACGGCGGTGCTGGCCTGGCCGCTGCTGGGCGAACGGCCCGGCTGGCGGGTGGGAGGTGCTGTGCTGCTGGGCCTGCTCGGGGTGGGGGTGCTCACCATCCCGGCCGGTGATGGGCTGGCGGCCCTCTCCGACCAGCTGCCCACGCTGCCCCTGCTGCTGGCCCTGGCCGGAGCCCTGCTCTCGGCCCTGGCCTACGTGAGCGTGCGGGCCCTGCGCCGCAGTGAGCACCCCCTGGTGGTGGTGTTCTACTTCCCGCTGATGGCCCTGCCGATCAGCCTGCCCCTGGTGCTGCTGGATCCGGTGCAGCCCACGGCCGTGGAGTTCGCCTGGCTGCTGGGGGTGGGCCTGTTCACCCAGCTGGGTCAGCTGGGCCTCACCTATGGGCTGATGGGCATTGCCGCGGGCCGGGCCACGGCGATGAGCTACGTGCAGGTGCCCCTGGCGGCGCTGTGGGGCGTGTTCTGGTTCCACGAGACCCTCGCTCCCTCCCTGCTGCTGGCCGCCGCCCTGGTGCTGGGTGCGACCCTGCTCAGCAT
>NZ_JADEWP010000208.1:0-3961 GCF_015207535.1 Cyanobium sp. LEGE 06143
CTCCTGGGCGATCCCCAGGCCCACCAGCCCGATCAGGGTTCCACCCGTCACCAGGGCGGCAGGAAGGAGATGGAGGTGGAACAGACGTGCCATGGAGCGGATCAGAGCAGGCAGAGGAGCGAGCGTCAGCGCAGGCGTCAGGGCTCCCAGGGCAGCCGGGAGGCCCCATTCTCACCCGCGAACCGACCAGCTGCCGCTACCCATGCTGTCGCAGGCGCGACAGGCTCAGAAGCTACGGCTGAGCCAGGTGAGGGCCGCCCCCCTCTGCAGCCGCAGGCGACCATCCAGCTCCAGACCGGCCACCTGCCACGGCTCCTCCCCCACCAGCACTCCCTCGGGCGGCTGCCAGAGCCGCTGTTCGGCCTGGTCCCGCACCAGTTCCGCTTCACCCGCCTGGGCCATGGCCCAGCGAAGCGCGCTCCACACCCTCGCCTCCAGTCGTCTGGGGCAGGCCTGGGGATGCCAGCGGCCGGGGCCTGGTCCCCGCCGCCCTCCTGCCCGGGCCAGGGCCTGAGCCACCGAAACCGCCCCGGGCGGCACCCGGTTGGTGCCGTTGAGGCCGATGCCGGCCTGGGCCCAGAGCAGGCGGCCCCCACGCCAGCGCTGGCGCGGCAGCAGGCCCGCCAGCTTGCCGCCATGCACGAGCAGATCGTTCGGCCACTTGATCCGCACCGGCAGACCCAGCCCTTCCAGCTCCCGCGCCAGGCCCACGGCCAGAGCCAGGGGCAGGTTGGCCGGCGCCCGCGATGCTCCAGGCCAGGGGAAGGCGGCACTGAGCCACACCCCGCCAGCGGGCGCGCACCAGGGCCGCCCCCTCTGCCCCTGGCCGTGGCGCTGCCGCCTGGCCACCACGGCCCGCCACGGATCGGGGCCCTGGGGGCCGGGGGGGCTGTGCCGCAGCCAGCGATCCAGCTCCCACTCGGTGCTGGCGCACACGGGCAGCCGCCGGATCTGCCAGCCGCTCACCGGGGCGCCCCGGCGGCCAGCCAGGTGCCGATGCGGGCGGCGCCCTGCTGCAGCTGTTCCGTGGGGTGGACCAGGGCCAAGCGGGCCCAGCCCTCACCACCGGGGCCAAAGCCGTTGCCGGGTGTGAGGGCCACCCCGGTGGCCTGCAGCAGGGCGGCACAGAAGGCTTCTGAGCCTTCGCCCTGATCCTCGCCGGACTGGCTCTGCCATTGGGGCGGCAGGGCCAGCCACAGATACAGGGCCATGCTGGGGCGCCGCACCGGCCAGCCCACAGCTTCCAGGGCCGCGGCCATGTGGTCGCGTCGCTGGCGGTAGGTCCGGCCCAGCTGGGCCGGCCAGTGGGGGGCCTGCTCCAGGGCGGCGATCGCCCCGGCCTGCAGGGCGAGGGACTGGTTGAAATCCACCACCCCCTTGAGCTGCCTCAACGCGGTGATCAGCCACTCGGCACCGATGGCGAAGGCCAGCCTGAAGCCCCCCAGGCACCAGCTCTTGGAGAGGGAAAAGAACTCGATGCCATGGCTGCGCCAGCCCGGCTGGCGCAGCAGGGCCGGGGCCTCCCCGTCGAGGGCCAGGTCCACGTAGGGGTTGTCATGGGCCAGCACCACGTCGTGGCGCAGGGCCTTGTGCATGGCCGCATCCACCCAGGCCTGCTCCCCGGTGGTGGCCGTGGGGTTGTGGGGGAACCCCAGCACCATCAGCTTGAGGGCCTCCCACTCGGCGGTGGACACCCGCTCGAAATCGGGACGCCAGCCGCTTGCCGCATCGAGGCGCAACAGCTGGGGCCGGGCCGAGGCCAGCTGCAGGCCCCCCAGGTGGGAGGGGTAGTAGGGGTCGAGCAGCAGGGCGGCATCGCCGGGATTCAGCACCGCCAAGGGCAGGTGGGCCGTGCCCTCCTGGGATCCCACCAGCAGCAGCACTTCGCGCTGCGGATCGACGGCCACCCCGAAACGCCGCTGCGCCCAGGCCGCGGCGGCCTCCCGGAAGGGCAGCGTGGCGTGGTGCAGGCAATAGGCCGCACTTGAGGGGGCGTCGAGGACGCGCTGCATCGCCGCGATCGCCTCGGGCGGCGGCAGCAGATCGGTGGATCCCAGGGAGAGATCGAGCAGGGGCTCCAGGCCGCTGTCGGCAGCGGCGGCCCTCAGGCTGTAGGCGCTCTTGCGGCGGTCGTTGCGGGCGAAGACGCCACTGCCCAGCTGGGCCAGGCGCTCAGAGATGGGCATCCAGGAAGGCCTTGAGCTGGGCCTTGGCCATGGCGCCCTCATGGCGAGCCACCGGGGCGCCGGCCTTGAACAGCACCAGGGTCGGCAGGCCCTGCACCTGCAGGCGGTCGCGGCTGCCGGGGTTGGGATCGGCCTCGAGCTTGCCCACCTTGAGGCGGCCGGCGTAGTCGCTGGCAGCCCAGTCCATCAGCGGTGCCATCAGACGGCAGGGGCCGCACCACTGGGCCCAGACATCCACCAGCACCGCCTCGCTGCAGGCGATCACTTCAGCGTCGAAGTTGGCGTCGGTGAGATGAACGACGGACACGGCAGTGGACACGGGAACAGCAGAGGGAAAGAACGGGAGCGTGGAGGGAGGGAACCCTTCGGAGCGAGGCTTCAAGGTAGGGGCCCGCCGGCACCCCTCAGGGGCAGCCAACGGATCAGGCCATGACCCCCGCGGGTGGTTCAGGGCCCATGGGGAGCAGAACGGGCGATCAGAGCTTGTCGATCGAGCGCTTGAGCTCTTCGAGTTCGGCATCCACCTGGGCCACCTTCACCGGCTCCAGCTGGGGCACCGGATCGCTGTCCTTGGGCAGGGCCACAGGTTCCGGGCCGGCGGCGCCGGAGAGCCGGTTCTTGAGAGCGGCGAGCTCATCGTCCACATCGCTGCTCTCAAGCGCAGCGAACTGGCTCTCGAGGTCGGCGCCGGCCAGCTCGGCCGCCGCCTGGCTGCGGGCCTCCAGGTTCTGCACCTTTTCCTCCATGCGCTCGAAGGCCGCCATCGAGGAGTTGGTGCCGAGGTTGCCCACGGCGCTCTGGAGCTGCTCCTGGGCCTGGGCGGCCTGGGCCCGGGCCTTGAGCATGTCCTTCTTGGTCTTGGCCTCGGCGATCTTGGCCTCCAGCGCCACCAGGCTCTTCTTGAGCGCGTCCACCTGGCCGGCCTGGCTGTTGAGCTGGGCGTTGAGGGCGGTGGCGGTGTCGTCGTAGGTCTTGCGGCGGGTGAGGGCCTCGCGGGCGAGGTCGTCCTCCCCCTTCTGGAGGGCCAGTTCGGCGCGCTGATACCAGGTCTTGGACTGGCTCTCCGCCTGTTCGGCCTGGTTGGCGATCCGCTTCTGACTGGCAATGGCCGTGGCCACCGCCTGGCGGAGCTTGATCAGGTCGGACTGCATGTCCGCGACGGACTGGTCAAGGATCTTGGAGGGATCCTCCATGCTGCCGATCGCCGCATTGGCGTTGGCACGGAGCAGTCGGCTGAGGCGGTCAAAAAAGCCCATGGCGCAGCTGGGGGCAAGGCCAGAGGCTAACCATGAACGCCACCGGCGTCTGATCGGAGCGGCACCATCGCGCTCAGGACTCAGAATGGGGGCAGGATCTGATTGGCGGCAATGGCAGGGTCGCAGCGACAGCGGAGGCGCGGCACGGCCGTGGCCATGGGTCAGCGCCGCATCGGCAGCATCACGGTGATGGTGCCGGCCAGCCACCCGCCGGCCACGGCCCTGGCCCAGTGCCTCGACACCCTGCAGCAGCAGTGGCAGCGCCAGGGCAACCTGGGGGCGCTATGGCAGCGCTGGCCGACGCTGGCCGGTCCCCAACTGGCCCCACACTGCCGCCCCCTGCGCCTGCAGGGCTCGGTGCTCACGGTGGGAGCCGCCCCCGGCCCCTGGCTGCAGGCCCTGCAGTACAACCGCCACCAGTTGCTGGGCAGCCTGCGGGCCGCCGGCTTTGCCGTGCGGGAGGTGCGCCTCACCCAGCACAATCCAGTCACCCAGCCCGGTCTGGCCGCTGAGGAGACA
>NZ_JADEWP010000211.1:0-3952 GCF_015207535.1 Cyanobium sp. LEGE 06143
GCACAGCAGCAGCCCTGAAGCGGCTGAAGCTTTTCTGCAGCCAGGGCGTGTCGTCGCGCTACTACTGGCAGCTCAGCTACCCCGCTGCCCGCGCCAGTTCCGGCCTCAGCCCCTACCTCAAGTTCGGGGTGGTGAGCCATCGCCAGTGCCTCGATGCCATCGCGCCGCTGCAACGGGGGGACAGCGGCCAGCAGCGCAGCTGGCGGCCGCTGGTGAGCCGGCTGCGCTGGGGGGCGGGTATGGCCCAGCGCTTTCGCTACCTGCCCCAGCTGGAACTGGAGCCCCTCTGGCACTGCCACCAGCAGGAGACCCGACTCAACGCCCGCCAGGAGGAGTTGTATCGGCGCTGGCAGGAGGGGCGCACCGGCTTCCCGATCGTCGATGCCGCCTCCCGTTGTCTGCTGGCCACCGGCGGCTGGCACGAGCTCAACTTCCGCAGCCGGGCCATTCACGCCAGCTTCCTCACCAATCTCTGCGGCATCGACTGGCGCTACGGAGCCCTCCACTACATGCGCCATCTGCTCGATGGCGACTGCCCCATCGATCACTACCAGTGGGCGATGCAGGCGGGCGTCACCACAGGTGGCGGCCAGCAGAGTGGCGGTGAGCGGGGCGGCCAGGGAGCCTGGACCCGCATCTACCATCCCGGCCAGCTGGCGGTGGACCGCTGCGATCCCCAGGGGGTGTTCGTGCGTCGCTGGCTGCCGGAGCTCGCCGACCTCACCAACGACCAGCTGGGCCAGCCCCCTGCCATGGCCAACTATCCACCGCCGATGCTCGACTACACCAGCGCCCGAGCAGACCGCCTGGCCTGGCTGCAGCAGCGACGCCAGGGATGGAGCCGCGGCGGCTTCAGTGCCATGCCCAGCGATGTGACCCCCTTCGGGGCCAGCCGCATTCCCGGCAGCTGCCTCGACTGGTGCCAGGAGCACCATCCGGCCCTGTTTCCCGAAGGCCTCGATCCAGGCAGCCTGGACAGAGAGCAGCAAGCCGCGCTGGAGAGCTGGTTCATGGGCGGGCGCACACCTGCTGAGCGGCCCCGTTCCAGCCGGCGTCAGCGCAACAGCACCATGCAGCAACTGGAGCTGTTCGGCGGCGAGCGGGGAGACTGAATCGGGCGCACTGAATCGGGCGGCACGAATCGGGCGGCCTGGAGCCAGCCAGGGATCAGCCCTGGGCCACGATGCCGCTCCACTGCACCGCCTTGACCTGGTCACGGCGCCAGGAGTGGAAGAGCTCGGTTTCGGTCACGGTGCAGAGGGGACAGGTGGCGATCTGCTCGGCGGGGATGCCGCAGAGCAGCAGCTGGGCCTGGGCAGCCGCCCGGATGTCGAGCCGGTCGTGGCCGGGCTGGGGATCGTTCAGCAAGGCACCACAGGCCTGGAGAACCTCCAGGGCCGCAGCGATCGGTTCAGGCGCAAGGCTGAGGGCCACATGTTCGCTCACCTCGCGCCGCACCTGATAGCACTCGCCGGACACGGCGGGACCCAGGGCCACCCGCAGGTCAGCCGCCCGGCTGCCGGCCGCCTCCAGCTGGGCCACCGCAGCCGGCAGGATGCGTCCCGCCACCCCCCGCCAGCCGGCATGGCAGGCCGCCACCCTGCCGCTGCGGGGGTCGGCCAGCAGCACGGGGGTGCAGTCGGCACCGCACACCCACAGGCTCTGGGCAGCGGCATCGCTGACCAGCCCATCCGCCTCGGGCCAGGGCTCCAGCGCCGCCGCGCTGGCGGGCAGCACCAGGGCTCCATGGACCTGCTGGGGTCGATGCACCGTGACGCCGGCGCTGAGGTAGCCCACCAGCACCTCGGGAATCCGGCCCTGCCACTGGCGGGTGAAGAAGCCGTGCTCAAAGCCTTCCAGCAGGTCGGCCTGCAGGTAGTAGCCGCCGTAACAGCCCACCCAGGTCCAGCCAGCCAGTTGATTGAATCCCGCATCAGGCCGATCGAACGGCGGTGGCACGGCCTCAGCCATCGGGCAGATCCCGCAGCAGCCAGAAGCCCTCGAAGCGCTGATCGCTCTCGCGGCTCTGCACGGCGATGAACTGCAGGCCCGCTGCCTGCTGCCGCGAACTGGCGAAGGCCTGGGCCGCCGCCTCGGCCTCAGCCTCGGGCAACGAGGCCAGCAGCCAGCGATCATCCATGCCCGCTTCCAGCACCAGCTGGGTGCCCACGATCTCCAGGCGCACCGGCTCGAGGCCAGCCAGCCAGCCAGCCACCGCCAGGGCGCGGCTGGAGCTGAACAGGCGCAGGCCAGGCACGCCAGCGTCAGCGGCGGCGGCCTCCGGCAGGGGCACCAGGCCCGAAAAGCCGCTGTCCCAGGCCTTCGCCCCGGCCAGGGCACTCACCGGCAGGCTGGCCCAGGCCCAGCTGTCACCTCGGGCGGCCTCGGGCAGGGGCACCGGCACCGGACGCACGGCCTGGGGCGGCGGTGCCAGGGGACCGGCCAGGTAGCCCTCCTGCTGGGGATAGACCTCCCGCTCGCGCTGCTGCAGCCAACCCACCAGGGCATAGGTGCGGCGGCTGGGGATGAGGTCCAGCCCCAGGCCCTCGGCGGCCCGCTGCACCATGGTGCGCATCGAGGCCCGCCAGCAGCGCAGCCGCCGCGGTGGCGCCACTCCAGAGGCCGTCGCATCGGCCTGGGCCGCCTGCAGGGCCTCCCTCAGCCAGATCGAGTTCACGCTGGAGGCCGGGCAGGTCCGCACCCAGCGAAAGCTGTCACTGGCCGCAGCGCCGTCCTCACCCACCTCGGGGGTGGAGCAGATCAGCAGCTCCCAGCGTTTTTTGCCCTCGGGATCCAGGATCGGACGGGAATAGAAATCGAGCTCCCAATCGGGGCCGATCGCCGAGCCAGCGGCCGCCGAGGCGAGGGCCGCCGACTCAGGCGATGGGGGTGGGGCCGAAGCGGCAGGTATTGGAGGGTTCAGATCGCTCATCCGGCTGCCTGCTCCTGCTGGCGCAGCTGGGAACGGGCCCGGTTGGCCCTGTCGGCGGCCTCCTCCATCACCCGCTGTTTGTCCACCAGCAGCTCGCCGGCCTGGCCCTCCAGCAGGGCCGTGTTCAGGGCAATGCGACCCCGCCCGGGGTCGAGGTCGGTGACCAGGGCGCTGAGCCGCTCGCCCTGGCTGAAGGCCTGGCGCAGATCGCGCAGGTCGGCACCGGTGATGCAGCTGGCGTGCAGCAGTCCGCTGATGCCGCCCAGATCCACAAAGAAGCCGTAGGGCTTCACCGACACCACCACGCCCTCCACCAGCTGACCCACTTCCAGCTGGCTGAAGCGCGCCGCCGTGGCCGCCTTCTTCTCCGAAAGCACCAGCTTGCGGGTCTCGGCATTCACCTCCAGGAAGGTGACACCCAGGGTCTTGCCCACCAGGGCCTCGTGGTTCTCTCCCTCCACGAGCTGGGAGCGCGGGATGAAGCCCCGCAGCCCCTCGAGATCGCAGGTCACACCGCCGCGGTTGAAGCCGCTCACCTTCACCTGCACCACCTTGCCGTCCTTCTCGAGCGCCCTCACCTTCTCCCAGCTGTGGCGCAGGGCCAGGGCCCGGGCACTCACGGTGACCATGCCGTCGGCGTTCTGCTCCCGGGTCACCAGCACCTCCACGGCCGTGCCGCTGGGGAAGCGCTCCTTGAGATTGGTGATCACGCCCAGGGCGGCCTCCTTCTTGGGCATGAAGCCGGGAGCCTTGCCGCCGATGTCCACATAGACCCCATCGCTCTCGAGGCCCACCACCACACCCGTCACCACCTCACCGGTGGAGCCCACGAAGTCCTGCTCATCTAGGGCGGCGAGAAAGGCCTGCTCATCAAAGTCGAACTCATCGACGCTGCGGCTGACGGGACGATCAGCGGACTCGGCGGCTCGGGGGCGCCCCTGGCGGGAGCCATCGGGCCCCAGCAGGTCGGCCATGGTGAAACCCTCCATACCCCCCAGGTCAAACAGCTCGTCGTCCGTC
>NZ_JADEWP010000212.1:0-3924 GCF_015207535.1 Cyanobium sp. LEGE 06143
GAGCCGGTGCTGGCCCGGGCCCGGGCGGCCAGGCAGGCGGGTGCCCATCGCTTCTGCATGGGCTGGGCCTGGCGTGAGATCCGCGATGGGGCGCCCTTCGAGGCGATGCTGCAGATGGTGCGCGGCGTGCGCGCGCTGGGCCTGGAGGCCTGCGTGACCGCCGGCATGCTCAGCGATGCCCAGGCCGCCCGGCTGGCCGAGGCGGGCCTCACCGCCTACAACCACAACCTCGACACCAGCCCGGAGCACTACGCGCGCATCATCAGCACCCGCACCTACCAGGAGCGGCTCGAAACCCTGGCGCGGGTGCGGCGGGCCGGGGTGACCGTCTGCTGCGGCGGCATCATCGGCATGGGCGAGGCACTCAGCGACCGGGCCGGGCTGCTCGAGGTGCTGGCCAACCTCGATCCCCACCCCGAGAGCGTGCCGATCAACGCCCTGGTGGCGGTGGAGGGCACGCCGCTGCAGGAGCAGCCGCCGCTGGATCCCCTGGAGCTGGTGCGGATGGTGGCCACGGCCCGGATCCTGATGCCCAGCAGCCGCGTGCGGCTCAGTGCCGGCCGCGAACAGCTCAGCCGCGAGGCCCAGATCCTCTGCCTGCTGGCCGGCGCCGATTCGATCTTCTACGGCGACACCCTGCTCACCACCGGCAACCCCGACGTGGCCGCCGACCAGGCCCTGCTCGCCGCCGCCGGCGTGATCTGGAGCCCGAAGCTCTCCGGGGCCGTGGCCCAGGCCACTGGCGATGTGGTGCCCGTGACGGTGCTGGTGGATGTGCGCGGCGTGCCCGTGGCCGACCCTGCCGGCCTGATTGAGGCCGCCAGGGCCGAGGGCAAGGTGGCGATTGTGATCCGCAACCAACCCCACGGCTCGGTGGATATCGAGCGCATCCAGCCCCTGCAGCGGCGCCTGCTGGCCGTTCAGCCGGATGGTTCCGTGGTCACGGCCACTGATCCCACCGGCCGCGACTTCAGCAACCTCGACGCCCGCTTCGTGCTCAAGGCCCAAGGCCGCAAGGCGAGCGGCGGCGTGGTGTTCGGCAACCAGACCGTGAAGGTCGGAGCTCCGATCGAGATCGAGGGCCAGGGCTACCGGGTCAACGGCAACGTCACCGGAATCGCCATCGAGGAGGGCTGACATGCCTGGTTTCAACCGCCGTCTGACCCGCCTGGCCCCGGGTCTCTCTCTGGCCCTGCCCCTGAGCCTTGGCCTGCCCCTTCTGGCCAGCGCCGCCCAGGCCCAGTCCAGGCCGGCGATCAGGGCCTTCGAGCTGGAGCCGGCCCCCCTGGCCCAGCTGCCGGCGGCGCCACCGCCGATCGGCCTGCCCAAGCTCCAGACCCAGGTCAGCTGTCCAGCCCTGCAGCAGCGGGTTCAGAGCGTGCTGGGTGGCGAGGCCGGTGTCTGGAGCGTCACGATCGCCGATGGCCGAGGCCAGCTGCTGGCCGATGTGAATGGCCTGCGGCCGCGGGTGCCCGCCTCCAACGCCAAGCTGGTGAGCACCGCCTACGCCCTCGATCGGCTGGGGCCGGACTACCGCCTCGCCACCCGCCTCTGGCGCCTTCCCGATGGCTCCCTGCGGCTCACCGGCGAGGGCGACCCCGATCTGGCCCTGCCCCAGCTGCAGCGGCTCACGAAACTGGCCATGGGCTCCGGCGGCTCCAGTGGTCAACCGGGCTCTCAGGTGCGCCTGCAGGTGGCCGAGGAACCCAAGCAGGCCTGGTGGCCGCGTGGCTGGAGCGTCGATGACCGCTACTACGCCTACGGCGCACCGATCACCCGGTTGGCGGTGACCAGCAACGCCATCCACGACTCGGTGCTGAACCCACCCTCACGGCTCCAGACCCTGATGCAGCGCAGCGCCAGCCAGCAGGGCGGCAGCCTCCAGGTGGTGTTTGTGGCCGCCACCAACCCGGTTCCCGCCGAGGCCGTGCTGCTGCACCAGGAGAACTCGGCGCCCATGCACAATCTGCTCAGCCTGGCCAACACCGAGAGCCACAACTTCACCGCCGAGGTGTTGATGCGTCAGGCCGCCGGCAGCTGGAACCTCACCCAGGCCCAGCAGCTCACCACCCAGTGGCTGGCCCAGCAGGGCGTACCCATGCAGGGCGTGCGCGTTGCCGATGGCAGTGGCCTGGACCGCACCAATCGCCTCACCAGCCGTTCGGTGACGGCCCTGCTGCTGCGCATGGACCAGCACCCCTACAGCAGAAACTACCTGGCCTCAATGGCGGTGGCCGGCCAGCGCGGCACCCTGCGGCACCTCTACAAGGGCACCCCCCTGCAGGGCCAGTTCTTCGGCAAAACGGGCACCCTCAGGGGCGTGCGTTCGATCAGTGGGGTGCTGCTCACCAGCCGAGGCCCCCGCTACGTGAGCGCGATCAGCAATGGATCCGGCAACCCCAACACCCGCATCGGCCAGCTGCTGCGCCAGGCGCAGCAGACCCAACTCTGCCCGGCCTGATCAGCCGGCCAGCTGGCCCAGGCGGTTGGCAAGCCGGCGGCGGCGACCACCGCCGCCGATCGCCGTGGGCTCGGCCGTTGCGGCCGCCTTGGTGGTGTCCTGCTGCATGTCGGGGGTCTGCAGGCGCACCAGCTCGCGCCGGCCACTCACCACCACCTGGTTGAGCTCCTTCAGCCGGCCTTCCAGCTCGCCGAGTACCTGTTCGGCGTAGCGGTTGGCGCCCTCGCTGATGCCGGCGGCTTCCTGGCGGGTGCGGGCAATGGCGGCGTCACATTGCTGCTGAGTCTGCTGGCGGAACTGCAGAGCATCGTTGTGGAGCCGCTCGGCTTCGGCCTGGCTTTCGCGCTGAACGCGCAGGCCCTCCTGCCGCACCTGCTCCAGCTCGGCCATCGCCTGCTGGCGGTTGCGCTCGTGCTGCTCGATCAGCACCTTGTTGCGCTCAGCCGCCTCCTGTTCCAGCTGCTGACGCCTGGTGGCGAACTGGTTCTCCATCTGGGCCAGGCGGGTCTGCTGCTCCTGCTCGGCGCTGGCGGCCTGCTGGCGGATCTGCATCATCAGGTGGTCGCCCTGCTGGCGGGCCTGTTCCCGCATCTCGGCGGCCTGCTTCTCGGCTTCCTGCCGCACGGAGGCGGAGCTGATCAGCTGTTCGCGCTCCCGCCTGGCCACCGCCACGATCTCCTCGGCCTGCTTGCGGGCCTGAGCGATGAAGTCCTCCCGTTGACGCAGCAGATCCACGGCCTGGGTCAGCTGGCTGGGCAGGGCCTCCCGCACCGCATCGATCACCTCGATCGCGTCCTGCTCATTCACCAGGCGGCCGCCGCTGAACGGCACCCGGGTGCCCTCCAGCAGCAGATCCTCGATCTGGTCGATCTGATCGAGCACCGTGATATTGGCTTCAGCCATGGCTGGACGTCCCGCATTACGTCCGATTAAAAAGCCTGGAGAGGTCTTCCGCCACTCCAGACGGCACCATGTGGTGCACATCACCGCCGAAGCGGGCCACCTCCTTCACCACCGAACTGCTCAGAAAGCTGTGGTGCACGGCGGTGGCGAGGAACAGCGTCTCCACCCGGGGCTCAAGGCTCTGGTTGGTGTGGGCGATCTGCAGCTCGAATTCGAAGTCGCTCAGGGCCCGCAGGCCGCGCAGGATCACCTGGGCGCCATTGCGACGGGCGCACTCCACGGTGAGGCCGTCGAAGCTGCCCACCTCCACCCCGCTGAGCGTGGCCGTGGCGGTGCGGATCTGCTCGAGTCGCTGCTCAAGCGGAAAGGCCGGCTGCTTGCCGGGGTTCTGGAGCACGGCCACCACCACGCCATCGAACAGGCGGCTGGCCCGCTCGATCAGATCGAGGTGGCCGAGGGTGAGGGGGTCGAAGCTGCCGGGGTAGAGGGCGCGCATCCGGCCAGCCTATGGGTGAGGCCAGCTCCATGCCTGCCCCCTGCCGGGTTTCTAGAGTTGGGAT
>NZ_JADEWP010000213.1:0-3909 GCF_015207535.1 Cyanobium sp. LEGE 06143
GGCCGTGAGTGTGCTGTTGCGGTCGGGGTCGTCCACCCGAACGGGGCCCTGCAGATCGATGGTCTGGCGGCGGGTATCGGCGGTGAGCGACGGTGCGGTCAGCCGCTGGGGAGCGCGGTCTGGTAGCTGGCGCTCGCCCCGCACCGGCCCGCGGCCCTGCAGGGAGCCTGTGCGGGGCAGCCAATCAACGCCTTCCATGGCCAGGCGGAGGGGATCGGGCCCGCTGCGCACCAGGGTGGGAGCACCCCGCAGCTCCAGGCGATCGGCATCGATCAGAAAGCGCGCCCGCTGGCTGGTGAGCCGCAGGTCGGCCTGGGTGGCCACGGGGTTGCTGTCCAGTTCCATCAGCTCGCGGGCCGGATACCAGCGCACCCGCTGGGCCGTGATCACCAGGGGCTCGGCCCCATCCTCGAGCCGCTGCAGCCGGGTCGCTCCCTCCAGCTGCACCACCTCGCCGTCATTGAGCACCACGCCGTTGGCGGCCGTGAAGCGGTAGGCCGGCTTGCCGTTGCTGTAGAGCACCCCCTTGAGATCGCGTGACTGAGCCACCCGGCGGCTGAGGTCGTAGCGGGTTTCCGGGCTGGTGAGTTCCCAGAGGGGCCGCCCCTGGGCGTCCTGCTGGCGCAGGTTGAGGCTGCGGAACACAAACGGCTGGGCCGCCTCCGGTTCACGCAGGCGGCTGCGGCAACCAGCCGCCTGGACCAGCAGAGCCAGGCTGAGCAGGGCAGCGCCGAAACGCCTCACAGGGGGCCGTCGAGCTCGAGCCGCAGCATCACGGGCTCCGGTTCAGGCAGGGCCTGGCCTGGCTTCAGAACGCCCCAGCGCTGGGCCTCCAGCCAAGGGGAGGCCGCCGTGGCCAGCGAGGAACCTGGCCCTGGGCCGGAGTCAGCGTCGCTGCCCAGGGGCTCCTGAGCCAGCTGGGCCAGCATCCGGCCGGAGAGCTCCGGCACCAGCGGCGCCAGCAGCACCGCCACCCAGCGGGCCGCTTCCAGCACGGCATAGAGATCAGCGGCCACCGCCGCCTCCTGGCCCGGTTGCTTCATCAGCTTCCAGGGGGCCTGATCGTTCAGATAGCCGTTGGCGGTGCCGGCCAGCTGCAGCACGGCCTCGGCGGCGCGGCGAAATTTGAGGGCATCGAGACCCTCGCGCACCTCGCCGGCGGCATGGGCAGCCGCCAGGGCCAGGGGGTGCTGGTCGCTGAGGGCGGTGCCGGCTGGTGGTACGGCAGCCGTGAACCACTTGCGGGCCATCGAACTGGTGCGGTTGAGCAGGTTGCCGATCGTGTTGGCCAGGTCGTTGTTGACCAGATCGCTGAAGCGTTGCTGCTGGAAGTCGCCATCGTCCCCGAATGGGATGTCGCGCAGCAGATACCAGCGCACCGCATCGCGGCCGCAGCGCTGCAGCAGCACGTCGGGATCGAGCACGTTGCCCAGCGACTTGCCCATCTTCTGCCCCTCCCGCGTCAGAAAGCCATGGCCGAAGACCCGCTCCGGCAATGGCAGGCCGGCGGAGAGCAGCATGGCCGGCCAGTAGACGGCATGGAAGCGCAGGATGTCCTTGCCGATCACATGCAGCTGGGCGGGCCAGCCCTGCTGCTGCAGCTGATCGAGGTCGGGTGGCGCCGCCCCCGGGGCTGGGTCCTCCAGCAGGGCCGACAGGTAGCCCAGCAGGGCGTCAAACCACACATAGAAGGTATGGCCCGGATGGCCCGGCACCGGGATCCCCCAGGGAAGATCGAGGCGGGAGATGGAAAAATCGCGCAGGCCCTGGGCCACGAAGTTCTCGACCTCACGGCGGCGGCTGGCCGGTTCAATGAAACCGGGCTGGCGGATCAGGCTCTCAATGGCCTCCTGGTAGCGGGAGAGCCGAAAGAACAGGTTCAGCTCATCGCGCCATTCCAGGGGCTTGCGGTGGATGGAGCACTCCGGATCCTGGGCCTCGTGGGGATCGTCCTTGAACTCCTCGCAGGCCACGCAATACCAGCCCTGCTGCCGGCCCTCCACCACATCGCCACTGGCCTCCACCCGGGCGAAGAACTGCTCCACCAGCTGACGGTGGCGGGGGTCGGTGGTGCGGATGAAGCGGTCGTGGCTGATCTGCCAGCGCTGCCAGAGATCCCGGTAACCGGCACTCACCTGGTCGCAGTGGTCCTGGGGGGAAACGCCGGCGGCCTCGGCGGTGCGTTGGATCTTCTGGCCGTGCTCGTCGCAGCCGGTGATGAAGGTGACCCGCTCACCCCTCAGGCGCTGGTAGCGGGCCATGGCGTCGCAGGCGATGGTGGTGTATGTGCTGCCCAGGTGAGCGCGGTCGTTGACGTAATAGAGCGGGGTCGTGAGGGTGTAAGACATGCGGCGGGAAATGGCCCTGTGCCGGTGCCGGATCCTACTGAGCACTCTGCTGCCTCCTCCGCCGATCAACCCCATGCAAGACGAGCGGTTTCCCATCGTGGTGTGGGGCGGCGGCAGCGGCGGTGTGGCGGCCGCCCTGCAGGCAGCCCGGGCCGGCAGTGCCACCCTGCTGCTCACCCCGGGGGGCTGGCTGGGCGGCATGGTGAGCGCCGCCGGCGTCTGCTGCCCTGACGGCAACGAGCTCAGCCCCTGGCAGAGCGGCCTCTGGGGGGCCCTGCTGCGGGAGCTGGCCCGCCGCGAACCCGGTGGGCTCGACCACAACTGGGTGAGCTGCTTTGGCTACCGGCCGGCCTCGGCGGAGGCGATCTTGCGCCACTGGGTGGCCGGCACAGAAGGGCTCACCTGGTGGCCCTGCTGCCGCCTGCGGCAAGTGGATCGCCAGGGTGACCGCATCAGCCGGCTGCTGGTGGAGCGCTCGGGCCCTGGGGGGCCTGATGGCGCGGGAGCCCCTGCGGACACCGTGGCGCTCCATCCTGAGCTGGTGATTGATGGCAGTGATCGGGGCGAGTTGCTGGCCCTGGCCTCGGCCGGTTTCCGCCTCGGCTGGGAGGAGCAGGAGCTCTGGCAGGAGCCCAGTGCCCCGTCGCGGCAGCGCCTCAGCAGCGAACCCTTCTTCCAGGCCCAGCCGGTGCAGTCCCCCACCTGGGTGGCGATGGGCCGCCTGCGCGACCAGCAGGGGTGTCCCGCCGGCAAGAGCAGCCTGCCGCCACCCTTCGCCGGTGCCACCAGCCGCTTCGGCCTGGAGCGCACCCTCACCTATGGCCGCCTGCCCGCTGATCTGGTGATGCTGAACTGGCCGCTGCACGGCAACGACTGGTACGGCCAGGGCGACTGGCCCAGCCAACTGGAGCGGGCCTTCAGCCTTGAGGCTGCGGCAGATCCTTGCGGCCAGGGGGAACTCGAGCAGGCCATGCAGGCCCACAGCCTCGCCTTCGCCGCCGCCCTCGAGGAGGCCAGCGAGGGCTGGCTGCAGCTGGCCGAGCTGTTTCCCCTGCACCCCGGCAGCACCGACCTGGCGGGGCCGTCGCCCCTGGCCCTGATGCCCTACTGGCGCGAGGGCCGCCGGCTCAAGGGGCTGAGCACCGTGGTGGAGCAGCAGCTGCTGCCCCAGGCCGAGGGTGCCTCCATCGCCCCCCTGCCCTGGCGGCAGGGCCGCATGGAGGCGATCGCCGTGGGCAACTACGCCAACGACCACCACTACCCAGGCCCCGACTGGCCCCTGGCCCCGAAGAGCTGCCGCTGGGGCGGGCGCTGGAGTGGCACCCCCTTCTGCATGCCCTACGGCGCCCTGGTGAGCGCCGACACGGTGAACCTGCTGGCAGCCGACAAGGCCACCAGCGTGAGCCACATGGCCAACGGCGCCACCCGCCTGCAGCCCCTGGTGCTGAACGTGGGCCAGGCCGCCGGCCTGGCGGCGGCCCTGTGCCTGCGCCTCGGCTGCCGGCCGGCGGAGCTGCCTGTGCTGCAGCTGCAGCAGGCCCTGGTGCAGGACCCCCTGGCA
>NZ_JADEWP010000214.1:0-3882 GCF_015207535.1 Cyanobium sp. LEGE 06143
GCCCGGAGCTGCGCGACATGGAGCCGGATCTCGGGCCGACGGTTGTTGGCGGCGCCTTCCTGCCCGGCTGGGTGCAGGTCGACGACCCGCATGGGCTGTGCCTCGACCTTGCGGCCCATGTGCGGGCCCGCGGCGGTATCATCGAACGCGGCGAGGTGGTGGTGATCATGGGCCCTTCCGGCTCCGGCAAGAGCACCTTCATCCGCACCTTCAACGCCCTGGAGGACTTTCAGCAGGGCAGCATCCACATCGATGGCCGGCCCCTCTCCGCCGACCTGCGCGACATCGATGCCATCCGCCGCGAGGTGGGCATGGTGTTTCAGCAGTTCAACCTCTTCCCCCACCTCACGGTGTTGCAGAACCTCACCCTGGCGCCGGTGCTGGTGCGCCGCCGCAGCCGCTCCGAGGCGCAGCGGCGGGCTGTTCAGCTGCTGGAGCGGGTGGGAATTGCCGAGCAGGCGGACAAATACCCCGGCCAGCTCTCCGGCGGCCAGCAGCAGCGGGTGGCCATCGCTCGCTCGCTGTGCATGGACCCCCAGCTGATGCTCTTCGATGAGCCCACCAGCGCCCTCGACCCCGAAATGGTGCGCGAGGTGCTGGAGGTGATGCAGGACCTGGCCGCCGAGGGCATGACCATGGTGGTGGTGACCCACGAGGTGCGCTTTGCCCAGCAGGTGGCCCACCGCGTGGTGCTGATGGATGGGGGCGAGGTGGTGGAGGAAGCACCGCCGGAGCGGTTCTTCTCGAACCCGAGCCACGAACGCAGCCGCCGCTTCCTCGAGCAGATCCTCTGATTCGCCTGACTCAGCGCTGCCAGCGCATCAGGCCCAGCCGCCGGGCCAACCCCGTGAACGGCTTCAGGTAGGCGCCCTCGTGGGGCTGGGCCTTGAGCATCCGATTCCAGTAGATCCAGGGAAAGCCCCAGCGCTCCAGCAGCCAGGCGAACCAGCGCTCCTTCACCGGATCCACCAGAAAGCTGCTCACGGGCTTCTTGGTGTAGTCGAACTCCACCATCATCACGCTGTGATCCGTGGTGATCAGCGGGCAGGCGCTGTAGCCGTCGTAGCCCCCCCGCACGCTTCGCCCCTGCAGCACCGCCTGCACATTGGCCGCCACCACCGGCGCCTGCAGACGCACCGCGGCCGCCGTCTTGGAGGTGGGAAAGGAACCCACGTCGCCGATGGCGAACACGTCCGGATAGCGGAGATGCTGGCCGCTGTGCGGGTCCACCTCAACCCAGCCCTCCGTGGGATTGACGGCCAGCGGACTCTCGGCCACCACCCGTGGAGCGGCCATCGGCGGTACCACGTGCAGCAGATCGAAGCCGAGCTCGAGGTCGTGGCTCTGGCCGCCTTCCTGCTCCCGGACCCGGAACACGGCCCGGCGCTCGGGGCCGTTCAAGGCCACCAGGTCGTGGCGGAAGCGCACCTCGCTGCCATGGGCGGCGGCGATTGCCCCCATCGCCTCGCTGAAGGCAGGCACGGGGAAGAGGTTGCTCTTGGCGGTGCAGAAGATCAGCCGGGACTTCACCCCCACGCCACTGCGGCGCTTGAACTGCTGATCGGCGATGTGCATGATCTTCTGGGGTGCCCCCCCGCATTTGATCGCCGTGGCGGGCTGGGTGAACAGGGCCGTGCCGCCCTGGAAGCGCCGCAGACAGTCGCGGGTGTACATCGCAAAGCGGCGGCTGTAGATGCTGCAGACCCCGTGGCGACCCAGGGCCGCCGGCAAGCCGTCCACGGCGCTCCAGAGCAGATCGAGGCCCAGGGCCACCACGAGCACCCCATAGGTGATCCGCTGGCCATCGATCAGCTCGACGGCCTGCTGCTCGGGATCGAAGGCCACCACCTTGCTGCAGATCCAGCGCACCCCCTCGGGCATCACCGAGGCCTCGCTGCGCTCGGTTTCAGCCATCGGCACGAAACCGCCGGCCACCAGCACCCAACCCGACTGGTAGTCGTGAGAGGAGGAGGGCTCCACCACGGTGACATCGAGCTCGGGGGCCAGACGGCGCAGCCAGCTGGCCAGCGTGATCCCCCCCGTTCCGCCTCCCGCGATCAGCACCTGGCAATGCATGGTCAGCCTCCCTCAGAGGCCCTGAGCACCTCCTGGACCTCGGGAATGAACACGGCATACATGCCGCGCAGATCGCCGGGCTTGAAGTTGAACGCCTTGTCGGCGGGGTACCTCTCGCTCACGAATCCGGGGCGGCTGTCCTTGGTTCCATGACAGGCCAGACAGCTGGGTTGCACTTCGATGCGGCGGTAATAGTTCACACCAGCGGTCTGGCCGGCGGTGACCGGCTCCCACAGGCCGGTGATCTCGGGGTACCTGGCGAGCAGATCGATCAGCTGGCTCTCGTGGCTGTTGGCGGGGGCATGGTCGGGGTTGCGGTACTTGCTGGCCACCTGGCGCACGGTCCAGCCGTTCTCCTGAGCGATGGCCATGGCCCGCTGCCCCACCGGCTTGCACACCTCCCGCATGGTGTCCATGGTGGGCTCCTCGTCGCTGCCCTCGAGGCTGGAGGCCAGCTGCGTGCGCAGCTGATCCAGTTGCTCCATCGCTGCGACGGCCCGGGGGAGATCAGCCGGACTGGCGGACGCCTCCAGGGCGAGGGCGGGCGCGGGGCAGAGGCTGAGCAGCGCGCTGCTCAACAGGGCGAGGGCGGCGGCCACCGCCATCAGGGGCAGCAGGCGCCGCAGGGTGGGAAACAGGAGGTCCATGGCAGAGCCAGGCAGAGGAACGGAGAAGACGCAGGCGCCACGGGGGGGGGCAAAAGGGCGCCACTCGGGCGCCCCTGCATCAGCCGAGGGCTGGCGCGGTGAGCGCCACGGGAAGGCTGTCCACCCGGGCCAGATCGAGGGGGAAGTTGTGCACGTTGCGCTCGTGCATCGCCTCGATGCCGAGGCCGGCGCGGTTGAGCACATCGGCCCAGGTGTTGATCACCCGGCCCTGGGCATCGAGCACGGAGTGGTTGAAGTTGAGGCCGTTGAGGTTGAACGAGAAGCTGGCCACCGCCAGGGCCGCGAACCAGATGCCCACCACCGGCCAGGCGGCCAGGAAGAAGTGCAGGCTGCGGCTGTTGTTGAAGGAGGCGTACTGGAAGATCAGACGCCCGAAGTAACCGTGGGCGGCCACGATGTTGTAGGTCTCCTCCTCCTGGCCAAACTTGTAACCCCGGTTCTGGGACTCGGTTTCCGTGGTTTCGCGCACCAGGGAGCTGGTGACAAGCGAGCCGTGCATGGCCGCGAACAGGGCGCCGCCGAACACGCCGGCCACGCCGAGCATGTGGAAGGGGTGCATGAGCACGTTGTGCTCAGCCTGGAGCACCAGCATGAAGTTGAAGGTGCCGGAGATGCCCAGAGGCATGCCGTCGGAGAAAGAGCCCTGCCCGATCGAGTACACCAGCAGCACGGCGGTGGCGGCGGCCACGGGAGCGGAATAGGCCACGGCGATCCAGGGGCGCATGCCGAGGCGATAGCTGAGTTCCCACTCACGGCCCATCCAGCAGAAGATGCCGATCAGGAAGTGGAAGATGATCAGTTGATAGGGCCCACCGTTGTAGAGCCATTCATCGAGGCTTTTGGCGGCCCAGATCGGATAGAGGTGCAGACCGATGGCGTTGGAACTCGGCACCACCGCCGCCGTGATGATGTTGTTGCCGTAGAGCAGGCCGCCTGAGACGGGCTCACGCACGCCGTCGATGTCGACGGGGGGAGAGCCGATGAAGGCGATCACAAAGCAGCAGGTGGCCACCAGCAGGGTGGGGATCATCAGCACGCCGAACCACCCCACGTAGAGGCGGTTGTCGGTGCTGGTGACCCACTCGCAGAACTGCGCCCAGCTGGAGGCGCCGGAGCGCTGCTGGAGAGTGGTGGTCAT
>NZ_JADEWP010000217.1:0-3775 GCF_015207535.1 Cyanobium sp. LEGE 06143
CGCCGCCCTGGCCGTGATCGCAGGCCTGGCGGTGCAGGGACTCACCGACACGATCTTCTTCCGGCCGGAGGTGCAGCTCAGCGCCTGGTTCAGCGTGGCCACCCTGGCTGCCGCCAGCCAGCGGCGCCGCCTGCAGGGCTGAAGCGATGGCAGAGGCGGCGATGGCACCCCCAGCCCTGATCGCCGGCTTCGACGCCGGCCAGACCCACACCACCTGTCGGCTGGCCCAGCGCGACCCCGGCGGCAGCTGGACCTGTCTCGCCCAGGGCGAGGGCCCCGGCGTTCGCCACCTCGCTGCGCCCGGCGGTCCCGAGGCCTTCTGCCAGGCCCTGCGCACCAGCCTGGCTCTGGCCCTGGCGGCCTCCGGCCTCAGCGACGGGGCCCCAGTGCCCGCTGGAGCGCGCCAGCAGCACCTGCCGGGCCACCATCCCCTGCTGGCGGCGGTGGGCATCGGCGCCAGCGGCATCGAAGTAGGCAGCGGCATCCAGGCCGAGGGCACCCGGCTGGCCGCCGAGGCCCTGCAGCTGCCCCACGGTCGCCTGCTGGTGACCGGCGATGAGCGCGCCGCCCTGCGGGGCGCCATGGGGACCGCCCCGGAGGGGCTGGTGCTGATCAGCGGCACCGGCACGATCGCCGTGGGCCGCAACCGTGAGGGCCGCGAGCACCGCTGTGCCGGCTGGGGCTGGCTGCTGGATGGGATGGGCTCGGCCATGGACATCGGCCGCGATGGGCTGGGCGTGTCCCTGGAGATGGCCGATGGTCGCCGGCCCGGCAGCGATCTGAGGCGGCGGCTGTGGGACGAGCTGGGCCTTGATCCGGATCAGCCCCACAGTCCTCAGGGCATCAAGGCCCTGGTGGTGACGCCGGAATTCGGCCCGGCGGGGTTCGCGCGGCTGGCCCCGGTGGTGGTGGCCTGCGCCGAAGACGGCGATGCCGCCGCCCGGGCCATCGTGCGCCGCCATGCCGGGGCCCTGGCGGCGATGGCGGCCACCATCGCCCGGGAGCTGAACCTGGAGCAGCCCAGGATCTGGCCCATGGGTGGAGCCCTGGAGCACCTCAGAGGCCTGCGCCGGCAGCTGGAGCTGGCCCTGGAAAGCCAACTACCCCAGGCCAGTCTCGCCACGCCCGCTGGCGACGCCTGCGCCGGAGCCCTGGCCCTCGCGGTTGAACAGCTCTGAGCGCGACGGCGCACGTCCAGCAGCCGGCAGCGGCCTAGGCCGTGAGATGGCACGGCAGCAGGGCACCATCGAGCTGAGCGCCCTCCAGCTGGGCCCCCGCCAGGTCGGTGTCCCGCAGGTCACAGCCACGCAGGTCCGCCTGGCGCAGGTCGGCGCCGGCCAGGCTGGCGCCATAAAGGCTGCAGCCCTGCAGGTTGGCGGCATGCAGGTTGGCCCCCTGCAGCAGTCCAAAGCAGAGGTCGGCGCCGTGGAAATCGCCCTGGCCCAGGTCGGTGAGCTGGTCGAGACCGGAGCGGAAGTCGGCCTCCACCAGCCGGGCCTGGGCCCAGCAGCTGCCGGCGGCCACCACCCCGCGCAGGCAGCAGCGGTGCAGCTGGGCCGCCGAGAAATCGGCGGCCTGGAGCCGGGAGCCGGAGAGGTCGGCCTCCTGCCAGAAGGACTGGGCCGCCCTGAGACCGGAGAGGTCGGCGCCCCAGATCAGGGCCCGCTGGAAGCAGCAACCCTCCACACGCGCCTGGCGGAGGCTGGCGCGGCCGAAGCGGGCCTCCTTGAAGCAACCACCGCTCAGGTTGCAGTGGGAGAGGTCGAGGTCGTGGGCATCCAGCTCAGCCAGCTGCAGGCCGCCGAGCTCGCGCACGCCGGCCACCAGGGCCGCGCGCAGCTCGCCCAGCGTGCTCGGCAGGGACCTGGCGCCGGGGCTCGGTACCATCAGAGGATGGCGGCCAGGGCGTTGAGCTGCTGACGCCGGGATTCCAGCAGCAGGCGCTGGGCCTCGGCCATCAGCTGGAACACGGCCGCATCGATCACGGCGTAATACACCAGGGCGCCCTCGGGGCGGCGTTGCACCACGCCGGCGATGGTGAGCAGCTTCAGGTGCTTCGACACCAGCGCCTGGCTGAGGCCGGTGGCCTCCACCACGGCGGTGACGTTGAGCGGGCCGGCCCGCAAGGCCTCGAGCACCGCCAGGCGGTTGGGCTCGGAAAACACTTTGAAGTAGTCGGCCAGGTGTTCCATCGGTGGGCGAGCGGGGCGGGCGTGAGGGTGTTGGAGCAGGAGCCAAGAGCTGAATTGTAACGCCATTCAGCGTCATGCAGATGACGCAGCATCACGATGACGTTATAAGTTGAGGCGGGTTTGCGGGCCTTGCCTGGCCGCTCCTCCTCCTCCCTGCTCATGTCTCGGCCATGACCACAGCCCCCGCCACGGCGACAGCCGGCTCCGCTCCGCACCTGCGCGAAGACCTGCTGACGCCGCGCTTCTACACCACGGAAATCGGCAAGGCCGCCCGCACCGACCTGGACCCTCAGCGGGCGTCGTTCGAGGCGATGCTCCAGGAGATGGAAACGGACTACAACCGCGACCACTTCGATCGTCGGGCTGGCCTGGGCCGGCTCTCCAGCCTCAGCGAGACCGAACAAACGGCCTACGAGAGCTATCTGGTGCGCTCCTGCGTGTCGGAGTTCTCCGGCTTCCTGCTGTTCAAGGAGCTCTCCCGCCAGTTACAGCGTGCCCAGCGCCCGGAGCTCAGCCGCCTGTTCAGCCTGATGGCCCGCGATGAGGCCCGCCACGCCGGCTTTCTCAACCGGGCCCTGGTGGCGGAGGGGATCGAGATCGACCTGCCGGCCATGGGCGGCAAACGCCCGATCACCTGGTTCCCCCTCAACTGGGTGCTCTATTCGGTGTACCTCTCCGAGAAGATCGGCTATTGGCGTTACATCCTGATCGATCGGCACCTCAAGCTCCATCCGGAGAATTCGTTCGCGCCGCTGTTTGATTTCTTCGAGCCCTGGTGTCAGGACGAAAACCGCCATGGCGACATCTTCAACATGCTGATCCGCTGCTGGCCCGGGCTCAACAGCGGCTGGCACGGGCGCCTGCTGAGCCGCTTCTTCCTCTGGAGCGTGTTTCTCACCCACAGCCTCACCGTGTGTGAGCGCGGCGACTTCTACCAGCTGCTGGGCCTCGATCCCAACCAGTTCGACGCCGAGGTGATGCGGCAGACCAACCGCACCGCCCGCCGGGCCTTTCCGGTGGTATTTGATCTGGAGGAGAGCGCGTTCCTGGCCCTGCGTGATCGCCTGGTGACCACCTTTCGGGAGCTGCGCCAGGCCAGGAACAGGCCTCTGCGCCGCCTGGTGCTGCAGGGACGCTTCGCCACGCTGCTGCTGCGCCAGTTCTGCCAGCCGATGGTGGCTGCGGGCTCGGCCCCGGCTTGAGGCCGCACGGCCAATCCCCCGGCACGTGACGCAAGACAACAGGCACCCCTGCCATTGTTGCGCCAGGGCTTTACAACGCTATCGTTATGTCGTTGATTGCCGGTTTCACCATGCCCACCACCCATCCCGCCTCCGTTTCCGACCACGCCAGCGCTGAGGACGCCCGGCGGCGGCGGCAGCTCGGCCCCCGGGTCCGCAAGCTGCATGCCCGCATCGGCAAGGCCCACCACCGCGCCGAGGGGATGCACTTCTCCCGGGCCCTGCTGGCCGGGGAAGCCCATCCCCTGCAGCTGGCCTCCCTGCTGCGGGCCCTGGCTCCCGCCTACGCCCTGCTGGAGCAGAACGCGCCGGCCCTCGCCGCAGCCCTGGGGGCCACCGAGC
>NZ_JADEWP010000218.1:0-3686 GCF_015207535.1 Cyanobium sp. LEGE 06143
GGCGGGGACTGGTCATGGCTGAGCCGCACCCTACCGCCGTTCTCAGCTCTGAACAGGTCTGCCGGCTACGCGGGCGACCACCCGCGGCTGGGGCCCGCAGGCGCTCAGCAGGGCCTCCTGCCGGGCCAGCATCGCCGCCAGGGCCTCATCGTTGGGATGGTCCCAGCCCAGCAGGTGCAGCAGGCCGTGGCTGGCCAGAAACAGCAGCTCGCGCTCCAGGCTGTGGCCGTGCTCCGGGGCCTGGCGCTCGGCCGTGTCCAGGGAGATCACGATGTCGCCCAGCTCCAGGGCGGCCGCTGCCCCGTCGGGGTCGGCCGGCAGGGCCGGCTGAGCCGGCAGGCCGTCCAGGTCTGGATCCTGGGCGGCGAAGGCGAGCACGTCGGTGGGGCCGCTGAGGGCGCGCCAGTCCTGGTTGAGGGCGGCGATGGCGGCGTCGTTCACCAGGCTCAGCCCCAGGCTGTAGGCCGGTGCCTGCAGGGCGGCGGGCAGTTCAGGCTGCAGCAGGTCCAGCCAGCGCTCCAGCTGCCGTTGCCACAGCGCTGCGCCAGCTTCGGGGTCGGCCAGCTCAGCGGCACCGGTGGCCGAGGCGTCAAAGGCGAGATCGAGCTCGATGGCTCAGCCCCCGGGCAGCTGGGGCCGGCCCAGCCAGGCCACCAGCACCAGGAAGGCCATCAGGCCAACGGCCGTGAGCCCGAAATGCAGCAGGCTCTGGCGCCCCTTGCGCACCATGTTGCGCATCGCCAGCTTCACGAAGCTGGGCTTGGCGTCCGGACTGGGTTCAGCCATCGCTGTCTGCCTCGGCTTCGCCCCCAGCCACGCCGGCGTGCAGCAGGCTCTGGATGAAGGGGTCGAGGTCGCCGTCCATCACCCCCTGCACATCGGTGGTTTCGTGCTGGGTGCGGAGGTCTTTCACCATCTGATACGGGTGGAACACGTAGTTGCGGATCTGGTTGCCCCAGGCGGCCTCCACGATGTCGCCACGGATGTCGGCGATTTCCGAGGCCCGTTGTTCCTGGGCGATCACCAGCAGCTTGGCCATCAGCAGCGCCATCGCCTTCTCCTTGTTCTGGAGCTGGGAGCGCTCCTGGGTGCAGCGCACGAACAGGCCTGTGGGGATGTGCAGGATGCGCACCGCCGTTTCCACCTTGTTCACATTCTGGCCACCGGCACCACCGGAGCGTGACGTGGTGATCTCCAGGTCCTTGTCGGGGATGTCGAGCTTCACCTCCTCGTCGAGCTTGGGCATCACCTCCACCCCCGCGAAGCTGGTCTGGCGCTTGTCGTTGGCGTTGAACGGCGAGATGCGCACCAGCCGGTGGGTGCCCTTCTCGTTGCGCAGGTAGCCGTAGGCGTAGCGGCCCTCGATCTCGATCGTGCAGCTCTTGATGCCCGCTTCTTCCCCCTCACTGAGCTCATCGACGCTCACCTTCATGCCGTGGTCTTCCGCCCAGCGGGTGTACATGCGCAGCAGCAGCTGGGTCCAGTCCTGGGCGTCGGTGCCGCCGGCGCCGGCGTTGATGGTGAGCACGGCCCCCTCCTTGTCGTAGGGGCCGGAGAGCAGCCGCTCCAGCTCCCAGCGATCCAGCTCGCTGCGCAGCTGGCCCAGGCCGCCATGGGCCTCCTCCAGCAGCTCGGCGTCGGGCTCCAGCTCGTAGAGCTCCAGGGTGGCTTCGGCGTCACCCACGGCGGTCTGCCAGCGCTGCAGCTGCTGCAGCTGGGCCTTCACGTCGTCGAGCTGGCGCATCTGCTTCTGCGCCGCCTGCTGGTCGTTCCAGAAATCCGGCTGGGAGGCGAGCTGCTCGAGGTCCTGTTGCCGGGCGTTCAGGGCAGGAACGTCAAAGACAGTCCTGGGCGTTGCCCAGGCGGTCAGTGAGCTCGGAGAGGTCGCGTTTGAAGTCGGTGAGATCGAGCACCGGGCACGGGCGGTCGGTGAATCGACCGTACCAGCGAGGGGCTGGGGCCGCTTTTAGGATTCCTTCATCAAGCCGCGAGCGCCCATGGCCCCCACCGTCGAGATCTACACGTGGCGGGCCTGCCCCTTCTGCGTGCGGGCCAAGGCCCTGCTCGATCGCAAGGGTGTGGCCTACACCGAATTCGCCATCGACGGCGATGAGCGGGCCCGTGCGGCCATGGCCGAGCTCAGCGGCGGCCGCCGCAGCGTGCCCCAGACCTTCATCAACGGCGCACACGTGGGCGGCTGCGACGACCTGCACGCCCTCGAACGCAGCGGCAGGCTCGACGCCCTGCTGGCCTCCTGACGGTGGCAATGCCGTTCCAGCAGAAGGGCGCCCAGCTGTTCGTGATCGATCCGATCGGTCGCATCAACCCCGCCAAGGACTCCACCGCCGCCCTGATGCAGGCGGCCCAGCGGGCCGGCCGGCCCGTGTGGGTGGCCACCCCGGCCGACCTCTCGGCCCGCTGCGCTGCCTCCGCCCCTGCAGGCCATCAGGCCTGGGTGCGGGCCTGGCCCATCGCCCTAGAGCCGATGGCGCTGGGGCCCGAGGGCTGGATCGTGCCGGAGCCCTGGTATCGCCTGGGGGAGCCCCAGCTGCTGCCGCTCACGGCCTTTGCCCACGTGTGGATGCGCAAGGACCCGCCGGTGGACGAGGCCTACCTCTATGCCACCCACCTGCTCGATCTGGCGGAGCGCCAGGGGGTGGCGGTGATCAACCGGCCCGCCGCCCTGCGGGCCTGGAACGAAAAGCTCAGTGCCCTGCGCTGGAGCCACCTGATGGCTCCCACCCTGGTGGCCAGCCGGGTGGAGGCCCTGGCGGCCTTCACCGCCGAGCACGCCGAGGTGGTGCTCAAGCCCCTGGGCGGCCGGGCCGGCCAGGGGGTGGTGTTCGCCTCGGCCTCCAGCCCCGGTCTGCGGGCCCTGCTGGAGCTGGTGACGGCCCAGGAACAGCTGCCGGTGATGGTGCAGGCCTTCCTGCCGGGGGTGAAGGCGGGCGACAAGCGCATCCTGCTGGTGGATGGCGAGCCCCTCGGGGCCGTGAACCGGGTGCCGAGCGGTGGTGAATTCCGCAGCAACCTCGCCGTGGGGGGAGCGCCCCAGGCCACCGAACTCACCGACCAGGAGCGCCGCATCTGCGCCGAGCTGGCTCCGGCCCTGCGGGCCGAGGGGCTGTTCTTCGTGGGCATCGACGTGATCGACGGCCGCCTCAGCGAGATCAACGTGACCAGCCCCACCGGCCTCCGCGAGGTGGAGCGCCTCGGCGGGGTGCCTCTCGCCGACCTCACCGTGGCCCGACTCAGCCAGGCTTGAAACCTTGCGGTGAGGGGCTACGCCATGCCCCCCGAAAGTCTCGGCCATGCCCTGGCCCGCCACCTCCAGGACCATGGCTTCGATCCCGACTACTACCGAAAGGTGGCGGTGAACAGCGACCTCCTGGGCTACAAGGCCCAGCCGCTGCTGGCCCAGCGCTGGGAACGCGGCTGGACGCGTCCCCTGGCCAGCTGGCGCCAGGCCGTGGGCTTGCCGCCACAGCCTTAGGGAGCCTCTGGGCAACGAGCCCTGAAAGTGGGTCCAAGGTTGGAATTTGCTCGGAATGAACAACGTTTGGCGAATCTGAGGTTGGCTTGGCTGATTTCACCCTTTCGGGTGCCAAAATCTGCCCATGTTGGCCGATTCTTTCCCTCGACAGGCACACTGATCTCCTGATCACGTACTGCATAGCAACCTGCGA
>NZ_JADEWP010000220.1:0-3630 GCF_015207535.1 Cyanobium sp. LEGE 06143
TATCCCACCATCCGGGGACGACAATCATGCTCGAGAGCCTAGAATGGCTACCTGAGAACCTCAGCCTGCCGGAGTCGGCCTTACCACTGCTATTCAGCACCACGCTCCTGATCCTTGGTGTGATTGCCCTGAGGGTTATCATCGCAGGGGTTATCCGGCGCAACGTGGCGTCATCTGAGCTGCGTGGCCGGCTCTTGGTCAATTCCCGAAATGCACTGGTGTTACTGGCGGTGTTCGGCCTGGTCTTTATCTGGGGCGAGCAGCTTCGTTCCCTGGCGCTGTCGATCGTCGCCATCGCGGTAGCGTTTGTGGTGGCTACCAAGGAACTGATTCTTTGTGTGTCCGGCTCCATTCTCAAAGGCGGTGCCGGCTCATTCAGCATTGGCGATCGTATTCAGGTAAAGGATTTTCGGGGTGATGTGATCGACCAGACCCTGCTGCCCCATCGCTTCACCACCCGCCAGCTCAGCAGCTGTGACGCGGCGGCCGAGGCGATCCGCACGATGGTGGTGCGGGGGGCGCCCCTGATCGGTGTCACGGGGGCCTATGGGCTGATGCTGGCCCTGCAGAGCGACCCCAGCGACACCGCCCTCGCCCAGGCCTACGACCAGCTCAATGCCACCCGGCCCACGGCCGTGAACCTGCGCTGGGCCTTGCAGCGGGTGCGGCAGCGGGTGCAGGCCTTGCCGGAACGAGAGCGGGCCGAGGCGGCGCGTCTCGAGGCCGCGGCGATCGCCGAGGAGGACGTGGCCATGTGCGCGGCCATCGGCGACCACGGCCTGGCGCTGTTTCAGGCCTTGGCCGCGGGCCGAGCGCTCGAACGGCAGGGGCGGCCGTTCCAGGTGCTCACCCACTGCAATGCCGGCTGGTTGGCCACGGTCGACTGGGGCACGGCCCTGGCGCCGATCTACAAGGCCCACCGCGCCGGCCTGGACCTGCACGTGTGGGTGGACGAGACCCGGCCCCGCAACCAGGGAGCCAGCCTCACCGCCTTTGAGCTGGGCCGGGAGGGGGTACCCCACACCGTGATCGTGGACAACGCCGGCGGTCACCTGATGCAGCACGGCCTGGTGGACGCCGTGATCGTGGGCACCGACCGCACCACCCGCAGCGGCGATGTCTGCAACAAGATCGGCACCTACCTCAAGGCCCTCGCCGCCCACGACAACGGCGTGCCCTTTTACGTGGCCCTGCCGGGCTCCACCATCGACTGGAGCCTGCGCGACGGCCTCGCGGAGATTCCGATCGAGGCTCGCTCCGGCAGTGAGGTGACCCAGATCAGCGGTCGCCTGCTCAACACCGGTGCCATCGCCGCTGCTGGAGAGTCCGCTGCCATGGAATCCGCCACGGTGGCCCTCACTCCGGAGGGCAGCGAGGGCTTCAATCCGGCCTTCGATGTCACCCCGGCCCGGCTGGTGACAGCCCTGATCACCGAACGGGGCGTGGCCCCGGCCAGCGAGGCCGGCCTGGTGGGGCTCTATGGGGACCTGGGCGGTGCGGGCAGCTCGGGCAGTTCGGGCGGCGCGGGAGGTCAGGGAGGTTTGCAGTAGAGGCCAGCCCCGCTGGTCTTTAGCCTCGGGATTCCCGCGCCTCCGCCCATGGCCAGCCCGGAGCTCGAGCTGCGCCAGGCCTTGGTGCTGGCGGCCCGGCGGATGAACAGCGCGGGGATCAACCAGGGCACCTCCGGCAACCTCTCAGCCCGGATCCCCGGGGGCCTGCTGATCACCCCGAGTGGCACGCCCTACGAACGGATGGAGCCCGCGGACCTGTGCGCCATCGATGTCCATGGCCAGCCCCTGGATGCCGTGTCGCGTCCGGAGGGTCTGAGGCCCTCCTCCGAGTGGCGGCTGCATGCGGACCTGCTGCGCAGCCGGCCGGAGCTGAACGCTGTGGTGCACTGCCATTCGATCCAGGCCACCGCCCTGGCCTGCCATGGCCGCGGCCTTCCCCCGTTCCACTACATGGTGGTGATGGCCGGTGGGCCGGACATCCGCTGTGCGCCCTATGCCACCTTCGGCAGCCAGCAGCTCTCCGATCTGGCCCTGCAGGCCCTGAGCGGGCGCCGCGCTTGCCTGCTGGCCCAGCACGGCCAGGTGACCCTGGGAGGCACTCCCGAGCAGGCGCTGGGCCTGGCGATCGAGGTGGAAACCCTCGCCCACATGTATCTGCAGGCCCTGCAGCTGGGTGAGCCGCCCCAGCTCTCGGGCGAAGAGATGGGCCGGGTGGCGCACAGCATGGCGGCTCTGCACTACGGCGAGCAGTGGTCGGCCTGATTGCTCGAGGGCTCGGCCGCCCGCTCTCAGGCCGGCAGCTGGGGCCGCGCTCCGGCCAGCACCATGCCCGTGGTGGCGAACACGAGCACCATCGCCAGACAGAGGCCGGTCCAGGTGGCCAACCCCCAGCCGGCCACGGCCAGGGGCGCCACCACGGTGATCACACCACCGGCCAGAAAAGGCTGCAGCATCAGTTGCTTGATTGAAAAGGCCTGCAGGGCGCTGCTGCGGTCGAAGGGATCGGCCATGTGCAGCAGCACCAGGCCACTCGCCGCCACGCCGGTGGCCTGGCCGAACTCGATCACCGCCCGCTCAAACCAGTCGCGGGGCAGGATTCGCGGCGCCAGCAGCAGCACCACCGCCAGGTTCCAGACCAGGCCGGCACCGATCAGCACCGAGAGGGGCAGCCAGTCGGCACGGAGCAAGGCCAGGTCGAGTCCGGCGGTGGCGGCCGTGATCAGCAGGTCGGCAGAGAGGGTGCTGAGCCGCGTCTGCACCGGCGCCGAGGCCCGGCCGGCCTGGCCGGTGCGCTCCAGCAGCAGCCGCACCAGCAGCGATCCCAGGATGGCGAAGGGGAACACGGGCAGGTCTTCCACCACGGTGTCGACGCCACCCCCCACCAGGGCGCCACCCAGCCGCAGCAGCGCCAGCAGGGCCAGCCCCACCAGCACCGCACAGCCCGAGAGGGCCAGATTCACCAGCCAGACGGAGGCGCCAGGGCCTGACTTGGGTTCGAGGCCGCCGGTGCGGGGCAGCGCGCTGAGGCTGGCGGCGTTGTCGATCGAGAGCCAGCCGCGCTGCCGGCCCAGCAGCACCACCAGGCCCCCTACCAGGGTGGAGGCCACCAGACCGGCGGAGGCCAGGGTGAGGCCCAGAGCCTGGCCACCCGGGAAGCCGAGGGCCGCGTAACTCGGCCCCATGGCGGCGGCGGAGCCGTGCCCACCCTCGAAGGCCACCTCGATCAGGCAGGCCATCACCGGGCTCACCCCCAGCCGCGGTTCGAGGATCCACAGCACCACCAGGCCTCCCACCAGGTATTGGCCGAAGGCGAGCACCAGCGCCAGGGACACCTGCCCCGACACCGGCCGCCACAGCCCGGCCAGGGTGGGCAGGGGCTTGCCCAGCATCAGGCAGGCGAACACCAGGGTGAGCAGCACCTGGGGCAGCTCTGCCCAGATGTCCATCACCGGCTGGGGCAACCAGGGCAGGACTCCCGCCGGCGCCAGCAGCAGGCCGAGCACCCCGGCCAGCAGCGCCTCGGGAATGCCCCACACCATCAGCGACAGGCGTCGCGCCACCCAGCCGGCCAGCAGCAGCAGCAGAGCCAGCAGGCCCAGGGCCAGCAGCAGCCAGGCGC
>NZ_JADEWP010000008.1:0-27040 GCF_015207535.1 Cyanobium sp. LEGE 06143
CTCCTGGGCCATGGGAGTGGCGGGCAAGGGATGCTCTCAGCCTGCCATCTGAGCGGCTGTGTCGTTCCTTGTCTATTTGGCTCTGAAGCTGGCCAGGTGCCTAATCTCTGTGCCATGGGCAATCCGATCAGCCGGGACTTATTTCTGGAGCGGGCCCGTTCGCGCTTTGGCGATCGCTATGACTACAGCGATATCATCTATAAAAGCTATAAGTCGCCCATCAAGATTCGCTGCACGATGCATCCGGTGAAGCAGATCTGCATCACCCCTGAAAAGCATCTGCAAACCACCGGCGGTTGCAAGTACTGCCTGCGCGAGATGCGCATTCAGATGCTGGAGCGGGAGCTGAATCGGCAGAGCGCCCAGCATCCGCCCGTCCAGGCTGGCGAGGCCCCTCGGCTGGAGCCCCGAACCGCCGGCCCGGGGCCCCAGACGCCGCCGCCGCAGGCCTCACCCCCTGCCTCCTGAGCAGCCGCATGTCACCCGTCGCCCGGCAGCTCAAGACCCAGGCCCTGGAGGTGTTCCGCGACCCCGCCCAGGACACAGCCTCCGGGGTGGCGACCCTGCTGCGCAGCTGGCTGCAGCGGGAGGGGCCGGCCACGGGAGCACGCCGCAGCGCCGAGCCCACGGAATTCAACGGCACCTTGATGCAGTGGTTCCACTGGTACAGCGAGGCGGATGGTGGCCACTGGCGCCGTCTCGCCGCCGAAGCCCCGGCCCTGGCCTCCGCCGGCATCACGGCCCTTTGGCTGCCGCCCGCCACCAAGGGGGGCAGTGGGTACGACGTGGGCTACGGCACCTACGACCTGTTTGATCTGGGTGAATTCGACCAGAAGGGCACGGTGCGCACCAAGTACGGCACCAGAGCGGACTACGAGGCGGCCCTGCAGGCCTGCCGTGAGCACGGCATTCAGGTCTATGCCGATGTGGTGTTCAACCACAAGCTGTTTGCCGATGCGGAAGAGGAGTTCCAGGCCACCCCCTTCGATCCGCAGGACCGCACCCGCAAGCTCGGCGATGAACGCACCATCCGCGCCTGGACCCACTACCGCTTTGATGGCCGCGGCGGGCGGTATTCAGAGATGCAGTGGCACTGGTATCACTTCGACGCTGTGGACTACAACGGCTTCGAGCGCGACTACCAGGCGGTGTGGCAGGTGAAGGGGGCGCTGCGGGAGCACAACGTGGCCCTTGAAAAGGGCAACTACGACTTCCTGATGGGCGCCGACCTGAACCTCAACCACCCCGAGGTGCGCGGCGAACTCAAGCACTGGGGCCGCTGGATGCTGGACAGCTTTGGGGTGGATGGCTTCCGCCTCGATGCGATCAAGCACATCGCCAGTGATTTCTTCGTGGACTGGGTCGACCACCTGGAGCAGCACGTGCAGCGCGATCTGTTCGTGGTGGGCGAGTACTGGACCTACGACCTGGCCAGCCTCCGGTGGTATCTGGCCAACACCGGCGGCGCCATGAGCCTCTTCGATGCGCCGTTGCATCTCAATTTCCATCAGGCCAGCCTCGGCGGCGGCCAGTACGACATGCGCCGGCTGCTGGATGGCACCTTGATGAAGGAAGCGCCGCTGCTGGCGGTGACCCTTGTGGACAACCACGACACCCAGCCGCTGCAGGCCCTGGAATCCCCGGTGCAGGACTGGTTCAAGCCGCTGGCCTACGCCTTCATCCTGCTGCGCGATGAGGGCTATCCCTGCATCTTCCATGCCGATTACTACGGGGCCTCCTACAGCGACAGCAAGAATGGCCAGAGCTACAGCGTGTCGATGGCCTCCCACCGCGGCCTGATCGATCGTTTCCTGCAGGCCCGCACCCAGTGCGCCTATGGCCCCCAGTACGACTACCTCGACCACTTCAACACGATCGGCTGGACCCGCCTCGGCAGCCCCGGCCATCCCCTGGCGCTGGCGGTGCTGATGAGCGATGGCCCCGCCGGATCAAAGTGGATGGAAGTGGGCAAGCCCCACACCCGCTTCCGCGACCTCACCGGCCACCACCCCGCCGTGATCAGCACCAACGCCGACGGCTGGGCCGAGTGGCACTGCCAGGGAGGCTCGGTGTCGGTGTGGGTGGAGGAGAGTTGGTGGGAGCTGCAGCAGTAGTGGTAAAAACCCTCACGAGATGGGAAGTGCTGCATGAGCCGTACCCCTTTGCTCAACCTGGCGCGCTGAGGGCCTTCAACCAGTGGACACCTTGTAGCCAATCGAACAAGTGGTTTGCGGACCCTTGAGCCCCATTTAAGCTTGGTGAAGCAATGCTCAAATCCTATGCTGAGCCAGGGATTTCCAGAATCGGGCGAGGACTGCTGGGGATGGTTATCGGAAGGGGGAGGCCCGGCGGCTGTGGTTCACGGAACCATCCAATGATTAGTTAGAACTCACGGAAGGCTTATGAACACCGACCAAGTAATTGCAAAAGCAAATATCCTTATTGAAGTTTGCTCCCAGATAGGTGAGAAGGATTTCGGTCAGTTTCGAGGGGCTCACGCAAGAGTTTCGGACTTTCTTTCTACTTTCGCTGGATCTCGAAGCTCGTTTGTGAACGAAATAGACAAAAAGTCAATGCCGTCAGACCGCGCTCGGGCTGCCCAAATCCTTATAGAGCTACTCAAGTCCTTCATCGCACATCTCAATGACGGACTGGTTTCTGGGTTGAGCCCAGAACGTCAGGCTGAAATTGATGTCACATCTGACCTCCTCGAGCAAGCTCAAGGCCTTCTCAAATCAAAATCTGTTCACCCTGCAGCTCCCGCAGTGTTAATTGGTGCAACATTAGAAGAATTCCTACGCAATTGGGTAGAAGATTCTGCGCTTTCACTGGGGAACAGGAAGCCGAGCTTGGACTCTTACGCAACCACATTACGAGAGGCTGACTTTATATCCAAACAAGACATGAAAGATATTGCTTCTTGGGGCGGCATTAGGAACCATGCTGCCCACGGAGAATGGGAAGAATTGGGCGGGCGCCCGAGAATTTCAATAATGCTGGAGGGTGTTAATCTCTTCATGCGCAAGCATTCACCAGAGTGAGTTCTAACAATGCCTTGCAGCCGACCCACTTTCCGCTACTTCCCTTCGGTCATTCGCTCCAAGCGGTAGGCTGAAGGCGGGCGTTAGATTTTCACAAGATCTTACTTCCAAGAAATTTTTATGAATGAATCATCGCAGGAACCAAGGCTAATGGCAGGCTCGTCCGACAAGAACAAGAGGCTCGAAGTACTGCTTGTATTTGTTGTAGCAATATCTCAAGTCCTTCAGGCCGGCTGGAGCCTGTTCCTAAGCGAAAGAACAAAGAAAGAGATCCAAGAAACAAATCGAGTTCATATGATATCCCAGAAAATGCTAGAGTCAATTCCGCGTATAACAGGAAGCAAGCCAAGCGAAGCCAAAGTTACCCTCGCAGCCTTATACGTGATGGCTAAAAAAGATTCCGACAAAAAGAATCTTGTTCGCATCGCTATTCTAAGCGGGAAGAAAGAGCTCCGAGACGCTTCATTTTTCATTATTGATAGTGATGATAGTATATCCAACGAGTTAAATGGAAGCTTACTTGCCTTAATGAATAAGAAAGTCGTAGAACAGATTGACAATCGCAACAAAGAGGTCCAGAGAGAACAGCAAAATACCGGCGGAGAAACAATGCAAGAGAATACAGATACGGCTATAATGGATGTCCCGATAACAGTTACCCCTGAAGTTAAAGCTTCTGCATCTTTAACAGCCAAAGGGGCTAGTGCTGGTGATGTATCCGGGTGGATTTATCTCGGTAAAAAAGATTCTAAAGAACAACTTCTTGAGGATAAGACTGTAGTCTTGGAGAAGGTGCCCGCCGAAAACGATGAGATAACCACCTCAACGTTTGTGACCCTGCGTGACGCTGGCACTTCAAAAGGTAGCAAGGTATTGGGCGTCCTTCCCAAAGGGCAGAAGGTCAAAGTCTTACAGGTTCCTGATGGTACGAAGTTACAATCGGGAGCAAAAGCTGTCTGGGCACGAGTACGTGTTATTACAAACAAGTAGAATATGGCATCAGGATTCACCTGACCCGCCTGCCAGGGTACTCGCACTAACCATGGGGATTTGCGGCCAGGTGATCTTGAGCGTTGTGCAAGAAGCCAGCCCCGCATAAGCTTATGCTGTTGGTGAAAATCAACGATGCTGACAGCTCTCAGAAGCGGTCCGTGAGGTTGCCTCTACATAGGACAAGCTGATCGTCGACCTTGCAGAGACACGATCCATCTCAGCGCCTCTGACCTGGCACCAGCGCCTGCTGTAGGCCATCGCCGCACGGCGTGACAATTACCGGGTTGCTGGTGCTGGCCTTGGAATCCACTGGCCAGACATTGATGAGGATCTGAGTGTGGAGGGTCTACGACGTGGAGCACCATCGCTTGGGGCGAAGCTGCTTAGCATTTAAGCTACTAACCACGAGGCCCGATATCCTGTAATTGCTTAATCTTGTTCAACGGAGAGGGCGGGATTCGAACCCGCGGAAGGTTTCCCTTCGCCGGTTTTCAAGACCGGAGCCATCAACCACTCGACCACCTCTCCCATCCCCGGCCCGTAGACCGGGAGCCACCATCTTCCCACGGGACCCCTGCCAGGTGAAGCCCGCGGGACCTGCCTCAGGGCTTGGCCAGGGGCAGCAGGCACTTGTCCGAGTCGCAGCCGGCGGGGCCGGCCTCCTGCAGTTCGCCGCCGTCGTAGCGCTGCAGGGCCTCGAAGAAGTCGGCGGTGCGGCGACGGGCGGCCACTTCGCTGTTCAGGCGTTCGTAGGTAGCCAGGTCGATCGGCTCGAACGGCAGCCTCGGGAAGGTGGCGTTGGCATCGAAGCGGGCCAGCAGGGCGGCTGAGATGTAGCCCTGGCCGCCCTCGATCGCCCGGTGGATGGCGTCGGCCAGCGGTTCGATCTCGTTCTCGCGGAACTCCACCGTGGCGGAGGTGTTGTGGGCCGTGTAGTGCTGCTGCACCTGCATGTAGAAGTCGAACTGGGCCAGGGCCGAGAAGTTGTTGATCTCCACCGCATCGGCACCGGGGATGTTGGCCCAGCTCACTTCGGTGGGGATTTCCACCAGCCACTCCGTGCAGCGGGGATCGAAGGGATCATCCAGCAGGCGGCCCTGCTCGTCCTTATCGCTCTGGGAGGGCACGATGGCGTAGCCGTAGTCGAGGCAGGCCAGGGCCACCGGATCGTTCTTGCGGAAGGTGATACGGCGGATGAAGCGCTGCGCTTTGGGCGGATGCCAGCCGGGGGAGGCGCCGGTGAGCAGGCTCTTGGTGCCGGCCGGTTGCACCGTGGTGCAGCGGTTGGGGCGGCGCAGGCCGTGGCGGTCGCAGTATTCCCACACCGCCTCATTCACGATCCGCTTCCAGCGGGCCAGGTAATCGGCCTCCTGGGCGCGGAAGGTGCGGCCCTCCTCGCTGTCGGGGCGGCCCGCTTCCCACCAGCGCAGCCAGGGGGTGCCGAAGGCATGCACGAAGAAGTCGAACAGGCCCGTGAAGCTGACCCCCACGATCGGATCCCAGGCGCGGCTCTGGCGGTAGCGCTCCACCTCGAAGCGGTGGTTGAGCAGGCAGGCCACCGAGATGGCGCCGGCGCGGAAGGCGTCTTCCTGGGCCTGGAAATCGGTGGGGTGGATCTGGTTGAGATGGATCTCGGCCAGGTTGCAGTGGAAGTCGGCGCCGAGGATCTCGCCGCAGGGGTTGAGGCCGTAGCGGCCGAGGCGGTGCTCCAGTTCATCGGCCTCGATGCCGGGGTGGTGTTGTTGCAGCCAGGCGCCGGCCTGCTCGCGGCCCTGCTCGCAATAGAGGGCGATGAACTCCTGGCGCAGCTCAGGCGTGGGCAGCAGATCGGCATTGGAGCGGGCGATCGCCTCGGGGGCGAACTGGATCGCGCCCTCGCCGCTCTGGAACTGTTTGGTCACGGCCTCCAGCACCACATCGCGGCTGGGCTTGGTGTGGAACACGCGGGTGTGGTTGGCCATGCGCAGCGAATCGCGCTCCGGGTCGATGCTCCAGTTGCCCTCGCTGTCCTGCTGCCAGAGGTTGTCCTTGGCGGTGGAGGCGGCGGTGTCGCCTGCGGCGAACTGGCGCATGCCGGCGCTGCGGCGGATGTTGCCGGCCACGATCGTCACGGCCGCCTCATCGATCAGCAGGCAGCACTCCACCGAGGTGAGCTGGCGGCCGTTGGCGCGGTTGAGAATCTGGGCCACGCGGCCGTAGAGGTCCTTCAGCTTCACCGGGTTGGCCATACCCCCGAAGCCCTTGAGGGTTTCGCCCACGGGGCGCACATCGGAGAGGTCCACGCTCACCTGGATCTCGCCCGCGGCGCCGTGCTGGCAGAAGCGCTCATCACTGCTGAGCTCCAGCAGCAGCTGGTAGCTGTCCACCCAGCCGCGGCGGGTGTCGCCCACCTTGATGTGAACCCTGTTCGCCTCAACCGTGTGGCTGGTGTGCTCCTGGCGCTGGCCCGCCGGGGTGGAGCCGATGTCAGTGACGCTGCCCAGCACCAGCCGGTTGCGCAGCACCGGCAGGCGGCTGATCAGGTGCGGCTCGATGATGGCGCCGGTGCCGCAGCCCATCATCGCCAGGTCCATCATCAGAGCGAAGGCCTGCCAGTCCACCAGGTTGGTGGAGGTGCAGTTGTAGGAGCCGGAGAAGTTTTCGCTCTGCTCAATCCAGGGGGTGCCGCCGATCCACAGCCAGCGGCCCGAGGGCAGGGCCTTCTGGTGTTGCTGCATGCGCCGCAGCAGCTGCACTTCCGCCTCGGTGAGGTGGCCCAGGCGCCGCAGACCCTCCAGGTTGCGCTCGCCCACCTGCTGCCAGCTCTCGCGGCCCTGGGGCGTGCGGCGCGAATAGGTGCGGTAAAACACCGGGTTCGCCGCGGGCGCCGTGGCCGGGAAATCGCCGCCAGCCAGCGGGCCGGCCGGCGTCGCATCGGCGGCCGCATAACCCAGTTCGGCAGCCTGGCGGGCCGCATCCGACAGGGGTTGGGCGGAGAGGGTCACGGCAGGGCGATCCGGGGGTTGGCGTGCACCATAACGCCACCAGTGGTGGCTGCAAGACGCCGTTGCCACCACAGCCAGCGTGGCCCCCAGGAGGGCGACCCCAGGCGCCGTTGCGGTGCAGGACCCAGGCCCCGCCTTGGCTCTGGCAGGCTGGGGCCATGACCAGCAGCCCAGCCGGCGTCGATCTCGAATCCCTGGCGGAGGCCGTGGAGCGGCGCCGCAACTTCGCGATCATTTCCCACCCCGACGCGGGCAAGACCACCCTCACCGAGAAATTGCTGCTCTATGGCGGTGCCATCCAGCAGGCCGGCGCCGTGAAG
The DNA here is from genome assembly GCF_015207535.1 of Cyanobium sp. LEGE 06143. Taxonomy (NCBI): domain Bacteria; kingdom Bacillati; phylum Cyanobacteriota; class Cyanophyceae; order Synechococcales; family Prochlorococcaceae; genus Cyanobium; species Cyanobium sp. LEGE 06143. The sequence goes on from NZ_JADEWP010000008.1 coordinate 7,339, forward strand.
GCCAAGGGGGAGCAGCGCAAGGTGACCTCCGACTGGATGGACCTCGAAAAGCAGCGCGGCATCTCGATCACCTCCACCGTGCTGCAGTTCGACTACGCCGGCACCACGGTGAACCTGCTGGACACCCCCGGCCACCAGGACTTCTCGGAAGACACCTACCGCACCCTGGCCGCCGCCGACAACGCGGTGATGCTGGAAGACGCCGCCAAGGGGCTCGAGCCGCAGACGCGCAAGCTCTTTGAGGTGTGCCGGCTGCGGCGGGTGCCGATCTTCACCTTCATCAACAAGATGGACCGGCCGGGGCGCGAGCCCCTGGAGCTGATCGATGAGATCGAGAGCGAGCTGGGCCTCACCTGCTGGCCGGTGAACTGGCCGATCGGCAGTGGCGACCGCTTCCGTGGCGTGATCGATCGCCGCAGCCGTGACGTAATCCTGTTCGAGCGGGCCGAGCGGGGCCGTCAGGCCACCGAGAAGCGGCTGCTGGCGGGCAGTGCTGAGCTGGCGGATCTGGTGGAGGCCGACCTGCTGGCCACCGCCCTGGAGGAACTGGAGCTGCTCGATGGCGCCGGCGCCGAGCTGGATCTGGCCCTGGTGCAGGCTGGCGAGCTCAGCCCGGTGTTCTTCGGCTCGGCGATGACCAACTTCGGCGTGCGTCCCTTCCTCGATGCCTTCCTGGAGCTGGCCCAGAAGCCGGTGCCGCGCCAGAGCCGCGGCGGGACGGTGGATCCGGTGGCGCCCGGGTTCAGCGGCTTCGTGTTCAAGCTGCAGGCCAACATGGACCCCCGCCACCGCGATCGGGTGGCCTTCGTGCGCGTGTGCAGCGGCCGCTTCGAGAAGGACATGACCGTGCAGCACGCCCGCACCGGCAAGGCGATCCGCCTGTCGCGGCCCCAGAAGCTGTTCGGCCAGGACCGCGAAGTGGTGGACGATGCCTTCCCCGGCGATGTGATCGGCCTCAACAACCCCGGTATGTTCGCCATCGGCGACACCCTCTACCTGGGCGCCAAGGTGGAATACGAGGGCATTCCCTGTTTCTCCCCGGAGATCTTTTCCTGGCTGCGCAACCCCAACCCCTCCGCCTTCAAGAGCTTCCGCAAGGGGGTGAATGAACTGCGCGAGGAGGGGGCCGTGCAGATCCTCTACGACACCGACCAGAGCAAGCGTGACCCGATCCTGGCGGCGGTGGGCCAGCTGCAGCTGGAGGTGGTGCAGTATCGCCTCGAACACGAATACGGCGTGCAGACCCGTCTGGAGCCCATGGGCTTCAGCGTGGCCCGCTGGGTGTGCGGCGGCTGGGACGCCCTTGAGGCCGTGGGCCGCATCTTCAACTGCAAGACCGTGCGCGATGCCTGGGATCGGCCGGTGCTGCTGTTCAAGAACGCCTGGAATCTGCGCCAGCTCCAGGACGACCACCCCGACCTCGAACTGGCGGTGGTGGCGCCGGTGGTGAGCGGCGTCGAGCCGATCAGCCTCTGAGGCTGACTGGCTCCGCCACCCCAGCGGATGCGACGCCGGCCGGCGTGGGTTCCCACTCGATCTTCACCACATCCACCGGACCACGCCCGGAGCTGTTGAGCTGCAGGGCGGCCCGCAGAGCGGCCTCGTGGGTGTGAAACAGATAGGCCTCGCCCGGCTCTGCCACCAGCGCCACCCGCTGGTCCGTGCCCTGCACGGCCAGAAACAGGCTGTCTTCCAGCCGGCGGATGGCGTAGCGCTCGGGCTGGGTGCACTCCATCGGGTGGGCAGGATCAATCTCAGGGGCCCAGAAATGCAGCACAGTGAACCTCCTGGATCGGTGGGTGCCGATCAATCTTTGGTGTTGTTTTTACCTTAGCGACCCGCTCTGGCTGCCACAAATCAGGGCTCCCAGGCCAGGGCTTCTTTACAGCTCTTCACACGATCCCAACGTTCAATGAATCTTGATCACAGGCCCGGGGTATCGGCTTAGCGTCGTGCCAGCGCGTGCCTCGGCATGCTGCCTACTCCCTTCCCGATCCTCGCCCTACGCCTCCCCGCCCATGGCACTGGTCAAAGCCCCCGCACTGGGGATTGAACGCTTCGCTGGCGCTCGCAACAAGGAAAACTGGGCCYACGCCACAGAAGACGACCGCAAGACAATCGTGCGTGCGGTGTATCAGCAGGTGCTGGGTAATCAGTACATCATGAAGAGCGAGCGGCTCAATGGGCTCGAATCGCTTTTCCGCAACGGTGATCTCAGCGTGCGCGAATTCGTGCGCTTGGTGGCCAAGAGTGGCCTTTACAAGGAGAAGTTCTTYGAGAACTGCAAYCCCTAYCRYTTCATTGAGCTGAACCACAAGCATCTGCTSGGSCGKGCCCCCAACACCGCCCAGGAGATGCTCGATCACTTCACCATCCTCCAGGAGCACGGCTACGACGCTGAAATCGATTCCTACATCGACAGCGACGAGTATCAGGGCCGCTTCGGACAGGATGTGGTGCCCTACATCCACGGCTGGGATTACTCCGTTGGCCAGCAGGGGCGCCAGTTCTCCTGGGTGTTCCAGCTGGCCCGCGGTGCGGCCGCCTCGGTGAAGGGCGACAGCAGCGGCGTGCAGTCGCGCCTCAACCGCGTGGTGCACCGCAACCGCCCCGTGCCGGTGAATCCGCCCAGCTCCGGCCCCTCCTACTTCCGCTCCTCGGTGGGCTCAGGCGCCTACGGCGGCGACGGCGAAGCACCGATGGCCGTCTACAACACCGAGCGCACCGATCGCATCAGCGGCCTGCCGGTGATGGCCGGAGCCCGGGGCACCGATGGCAGCAGCGGCCGTCTGGTCACCCTGGTGGTGACCGGCGTGGCCAATAACGCCTACTCCCGCACCGCTGAAACGGTGATCCGCGTGCCCTACACCCGCATGAACCAGGCGCTGCAGCGGGTCAACCGGCTTGGTGGCCGGGTGGTGGAGGTCAACGTGCGCTGAGCCCGGCGGGCTCCTGGGGCAGGATCAGTTCCAGCAGGGCGCCGCCATCGCCGTGGTTGCGCGCCTGCACCCTGCCCCCGTGGGTGGCCGCGATCTGCTGCACGATCGCCAGCCCCAGGCCGCTGCCGGTGCGCTCCTGGCGCACCCGGGAGCTGTCACCCCGGTAGAAGCGCTCGAACATGTGGTTGAGGTCGTCCTCGCTCAGCCCCGGCCCCTGGTCGCGGATGCTCAGCTGACACCAGCCGCCGCGGCTGCCGATCCTTGCCTCCACGACGCCGCCACTGGGGCTGTAGCGCAGCGCATTGTCGAGCAGGTTGAGCAGGGCCCGGTGCAGACGTGCCTGATCAGCCTGGATCCGCAGCTGCTCGGGCGGCCCGCTCGCCTGCAGCGCCAGGCTCACGCCCCGCTGCTCGGCCACGGGGCGCAGGTTCTGCCACACCTGCTCCATCAGCCCCTCCAGCTCCACCACCTCAAAGCTGAGGCCCTGGCCGGGCATGGCGTTCTCCAGGCGGGAGAGCTCCAGCAGATTCACCACCATGTCCTGCAGGCGCCGCAGTTCCCGCTGCAGCCGCTCCACCAGCCGGGCGTTGCCATCGGTCACCTGGGCGGCGAGGCTGTCTCCCACCAGCAGCAGGGCGGTGAGCGGCGTTTTCAGCTCATGGGCCACATCGCTCACCCAGCGCTCCTGTTGATCGAGCTGGGCCTCCAGCGACCGCCGGCTCTGCAGCTGCAGCGCCATCCAGCCGTCGCGGCCCGGCACCACGGCCAGGTCGTAGTCCAGGAGGCCATAGCGCCACTCCAGGCGCTGGGCGCGCTCCTGGCGACGGGCCAGGCCAATGGAGCTCAGCAGGGTGGGATCGTTGCAGATCCGGGCCAGGGGAGTGCCCAGCAACCGCACCCCTGCTGCTCTGGCGGCTGCACTTCCCACCGCCGTGCCGCCCTCCAGCTCCGCCAGCAGCACGCGCTCGGCCCGGGGGCTGATGTGGCAGATCCGATCGTCGCCATCGAGCAGCACCCAGCCCATCGCTGCCTGGTCGATCCAGCTCAGCAGCTGGCGGCTGCTCGGCTCCGGCAGGGCCACCGCCCCCCGGCGCCACCAGGGGCGGCCTGCGCCTGGCCAGCCGCCGCGACCGCTGTCAGCCAAAGCGATACCCGAAGCCCCGCACAGTGATCAGGTGGGCGGGGGACGAGGGCTCCGCCTCCAGCTTTTCGCGCAGCCAGCGGATGTGCACGTCCACGGTCTTGCTGTCGCCGAAGTAGTCCACACCCCACACCTGCTCCAGCAGCTTGTCGCGGCTCCAGACCCGGCGTGGATGCTGCATGAAAAGCTCCAGCAGCCGGTATTCCTTGGGCGAGAGGTTCACGGGCAGGCCGTCGCGGGTGACGCGGCACTCCTCCTGGTAGAGCTTGAGGTTGGCATGTTCGAGCACCTTGGCCTGGTTGGCCTGGCTGGTGGTGCGGCGCAGCAGGGCCCGGCAGCGCGCCACCAGCTCGCGCATGCCGAAGGGTTTCACCAGGTAGTCGTCGGCCCCCACCTCCAGGCCCAGCACCCGGTCGGTCTCCGTGTCGCGGGCGCTCACCACCAGGATCGGGGTGAGGATGTCGGCCGCCCGCAGGGCGCGGCAGACATCGAGGCCGCCCAGGCCCGGCAGCATCAGGTCGAGCACCACCAGGCCGTAGGCGTTCTCCTCCGTGCTGCGCTGCAGCAGGTTGAGGGCATCGCGGCCATTGCCGCAGGCCGTCACGGCAAAGCCCTCCAGCTGCAGGGCCTCCTGCAGGGTGTCGCGGATGGTTTCATCGTCTTCGACGACCAGCAGGCGGGCGCTCATGCCGCCATTCTGACCGCCTCCATTCTGACCGCCGCCCTCCAGATCCCAGAAGCTGTTGACCGGCCGCAGGACCGATCCCGGGCGGCTCATCGGCGCAGGGGTTGGTGGCTGATCACCAGGTGGCGTTCGAGATCGAGATCGAGCCAGCCCTCGGCGCGCAGCTGGCCCAGCAGCCGGGTGATCGTCACCCGGGTGGTGCTCAGGGCGCTGGCCAGGTCCTGGTGGGTGAGCCGCAGCGGCAGCCGCAGGCCGCGGTCGCAGGGCTGGCCGTACTCCTCAGCCAGCAGCTCCAGAAAGCCCTTCACCCGGTCTTCGATGCGGCGCAGGCCGAGCAGGGCCAGCATCGCCTCGCTCTGGCGATAGCGCGACGCCATGCCCTGCAGGATGCCGATGGCCAGATGGGGAGAGGCGTGGATCTCATCGCAGCTGAGGCAGAGCAGGTCGCTCGCCACCAGCGTGGTGGCTTCGTAGGCGGGCTGGTTGCTGAGGGGATCGCCGAAGGGTTCATTGGGCCCGGCCAGCCCCAGCAGCAGGGCATCGCCCTGGTAGGAGATGGCGCCGAGCTTCACCATGCCGCGCACCACCACCCAGAGGTTGCGCCGCAGCAGGGGAATCGGGCTGCCGGCCGGCAGATGCACCAGGCTGCGTTTCTCAAAGCTGGCCTCCAGCAGCTCCCTGAAGCTGTCGCGATGCTCAGCAGCTTGGGAAGGCGTGAACACCATGGGGCTGCGGCCGAAGGATGCCAAAACCCTATGGGGACCAGGCCGCCCCTCGGTCAAGGCCCGATGGTCAGCCGTTTAAGAGTTGGTTAGCACTGCACGCCTGTGGCCACCGGCAACGGGCCGCTGGCGGGGGCTCAGTCGCAACAGGGGCTGGCGGGCCGCTGGCACTGGGCATTGAGCCGGCCCAGCCACTGTTGCAGGGCGGTGATCGCCTCCGGCTGCAGGCGGTAGTAGATCCAGCGGCCCTGCTCGCGCCCCTCCAGCAGGCCAGCCTCCTTGAGCACCCGCAGGTGAAAGGAGAGCTTCGACTGGGCCAGGCCCAGGTCCGCGGTGAGATCGCAGACGCAGCGCTCGCCGCCGGCGAGGGCCTCGATCACCTGCAGCCGCAGGGGATCCCCGAGGGCCTTGAGCAGCTGACGGGCCTGGGCGTTGTCGAGGCTGTCCGCTGAGCGGCCCGCAGCGCTGTCAGCCAGGCTCGAAGCGGGGGCGACGGGCCGCGCAACAGGGAGGCTGGTCAGGGTCATCGGGCCATTCTCAGGGGTCGAGCTGGGGCCCGTGACAGACGATCAGAATTCCCTGGCCTGTGGCCTGTTCGGGGGGCCGGGAAGCTTGCTCAGCGGTACTCCGGTTTGCGGGTGTCATCGAAGCTGCGCCTCAGGGCTTCGGCAATCGGCAGGCCCACCGGCAGGTCACCGCCGAAGGAGGTGCCGAGAATGTGGCGGTAGAGCTTCGATTCCACCAGTCGGTAGGTGTCCGGCGGCAGGGGGATGGAGCCCGCTTCCTCCACAAAGCGGAGCCCATTGCCCACCGTGAAGCCCACGAAGCTGCGGATCGCGTCGTTGGCGCGCATCTCCTGGTCGTTCACGTAGATGAACAGCGGTCGCGACAGCGGCTGGTAGCTGCCGTCCTGGACCGCCTGCAGCGAGGGGGCGACAGCCCTGCCAGCGGCCGCGTCAACCGCGAGGGCCTTGAGCTGCTCGGCATTGGCCTTGTAGTAGCCAAAGCCCAGGTAGCCCATGGCGTTGGGGTCATCCGCCACACAGGCCACGATCACGTTGTCGTCCTCGCTGGTCTCCACGTCGGTGCGGCTGTTGGCCTTGTTGCCGTTGATCGCCTCGTTGAAGTAGTCGAAGGTGCCCGAATCCTTGCCAGGGCTGCAGAGGCGCAGAGGACGCTCGGGCCAGTCACTGTTCACCTGATTCCAGGCCTTCACCTTGCCCTGGGCCGGCGCCGACCAGGTGCGGGACAGTTCCTGGGTGCTGATCGAGGAGGCCCAGTCGTTGCCGCCGCTCACCACCACGCTGATGGCATCGAAGGCCAGGGGCAGCTCGATGAAGGTGATCCCCTTGGCGGCGCAGGCCTGGAGCTCCTCGGTGCTGATCGGGCGGGAGGCGTTGGCGATCGGGGCCTCCCCCGCGCAGAAGGCCCGCAGGCCGGCACTGGTGCCCACTTCGCTGAGCTCAACCGTCACGTCGCGGCCCCGTGCCGTGCCCCGGTAGCCGGCCACGGCCAGCTTCAGGATCGGAAACACCGTGCTGGAGCCGGTGATGCGAATGGGGCCGGCCTGCGGCGTTGGCGCCTGGCCGCAGCCAGCCAGCAGGGCGGCCAGGGCCAGGGGTGTGGCCAGGTAGAGCGCACCACGTTGGTGGGTGGTCATGGGAGCAGGGGAGAACCCGGACCGTTCCAGCTTGGTGAATCAACCAGACTTGCTGGTTAAGGAATGGTGCTGCTCAACAGAGCTCCACCAGTAGTGCGGCGCAGGCCACCACCACCCTCCCAGCTCAGCCCAGGCGCCGCAGAAAACCCTGGATCACCAGGGAGTTGCTGATGTCGATGAAGAAGCCCGACACCAGGGGCACCACCAGAAAGGCCCGTTCCGCTGACCCGTAGAGACCAGCCACGGCGGCCATGTTGGCCATGGCGGTGGGGGTGGCGCCAAGGGAGAAGCCTCCGAAGCCGGCGCACACCACCGCCGCCTCGTAGTCGCGGCCCATGGCGGGAAACACGAGCAGGGCGGCAAACAGAACCGCCACGGCGAACTGCACCGTCAGGATCACCAGCAGGGGCCCGCCCAGGCCGGCCAGGGTCCAGAGCTGCAGGCTCATCAGCGACATGGCCAGGAAGATCCCCAGCGACACCTCCGACACCAGGGCGAGGGACGGCGACTGGGCGGGCCAGGGGATCGGCAGCAGCCGCGGCACGGTGTTGGTGATCACGATCGCCGCGAACAGGCAGCAAACGAACAGGGGCAACTTGATCTCCAGGGCGGCAAAGCCCTCCTCCAGAAGCTCGCCCAGAGCCAGGCTCACGTTCAGCCAGAACAGCGTGGCCAGCAGGCTGAAGCTGGTCACCGGGGCCGCCTGGCCCGCAGTGGGGGGCCGACCGCTGGAGGATGCTGCCGGGGTGGCCGCTGCGCCAGCCGGGGTGGAGAGCCGGTGGCGCCGGATCAGGAAGCGGGCGATCGGCCCGCCCATCAGGGAGGAGAGCACCAGGCCGAAGGTGGCGCAGGCCGCGCCGATTTCAAGGGCGTTGGCGATGCCGTGCTGCTCAGCGAAGCGCGGTGCCCAGGCGATGGCGGTGCCATGGCCCCCCACCAGGGACGTGGAACCCGCCAGCAGACCGATCACCGGATCCAGGCCGAGCAGGGAGGCCACCGTGATGCCGGTGAGGTTCTGCGCCACCAGGAACAGCATGGTGAGCGCCACCAGGATGGCCAGCGGCCGGCCCCCGGCCAGCAGCACGCGCACATCGGCATTGAGGCCGATGCCAGCAAAGAAATAGAGCAGCAGGAAATCACGGGTGGCCAGGTCGAAGCCCACCTCCACGCCAGTGAGCCGCTGCAGCAGGGCCAGCAGCAGGCACACCAGCAGGCCGCTGCTCACCGGTTCGGGGATGCTGAACTCGCTGAGCAGGCGCAGCCGGCGGGTGAGCAGCTTGCCCGCGGCCAGCACCATGATGGCCACATTGAACGTGGCGAAACCGGCGAGCTGCATGGGCGGGCGCTGGACCAGGGACGCGGCAGCCTAGGGACCGGGCTCACTCCAGCCCGGCTGGCTCAGCCCTCTGGGCTGCGGTAAGGGAAGAGCCAGGCGCTGCGGTTGGCGATGGCCACAAGGGCCAGCATCACCGGCACCTCCACCAACACCCCCACCACGGTGGCCAGGGCTGCGCCGGAGCGCACGCCGAACAGGCTGATGGCCACCGCCACCGCCAGCTCGAAGAAGTTGGATGCGCCGATCAGGGCCCCGGGGGCGGCCACGTCGTGCCGCTGCCGGCAGGCCCGCATCCCCAGAGCAGCGAGCAGGAAGATCAGCAGGGTCTGGAGGATCAGGGGGATCGCCACCAGCACGATCAGGCCCGGCTTTGCTGCGATGGTGCCGGCCTGGAAGCCGAACAACAGTGCCACCGTGCCCAGAAGGCCAACGATCGCCCAGGGCTTGAGCCGTTGCTCCAGGTGCTCGATCGCCCGCTCGCTGTCCATGAAGTGCCGGGTGAGCCAGCCGGCCGCCAGCGGGATCACCACGAACAGCCCCACCGAGAGCTGCAGGGTGTCCCACGGCACCACCACCTGGTTCACGCCCAGAAGCAGGGCGGCGATGGGGGCGAAGGCCACCACCATGATCAGATCGTTCACCGCCACCTGAACCAGGGTGTACGTGGCGTTGCCGCGGCAGAGCTGGCTCCAGACGAACACCATCGCCGTGCAGGGGGCGACCCCCAGCAGGATCATGCCGGCGATCAGTTCATCACCGAGTTCGGGCGGGATCCAGGCGGCATAGAGGCCGCGGATGAACACCCAGGCCAGCAGCGCCATGGTGAAGGGCTTCACGAGCCAGTTGATCCCCACCGTCACCAGCAGCGGCTGCGGGTTGCGGCCCACGCGGCGCACGGCACCGAAGTCCACCGCCAGCATCATCGGGTAGATCATCAGCCAGATCAGGGCCGCGATCACCAGGTTGATCTGGGCCACCGCCAAGCCCCCCAACAGCGTGAACAGTCCKGGGAACCACTGCCCCAGCACCATGCCGGCGGCGATGGCCAGGGCCACCCAGAGACTCAGCCAACGTTCGAAGCTGCCCATCGCCGTTGCAGCAGGGATGAGCGGCGCCGCCGCCCCAGGAGCGCAGCGCACCCCCCTTAACCTGCCCATAAGACCCATCAACTCCTGTTGATGTGAGGATACGGCAACCCGCTCGTTCGCTGTGCGCATCGGCATCAACGGTTTCGGCCGCATCGGCCGGCTGGCGTTTCGCGCCCTGTGGGGCCGGCCTGGCATCGAGCTGGTGCACATCAACGAGCGGGCCGGCGATGCCCACGCCGCCGCCCACCTGCTGGAATTCGATTCGGTGCACGGCCGCTGGACCCACGCCGTCGGTGCCAGCCACGACGGCCTTCAGGTGGAATCCCAGGCGATCGGCTACTCGCAGGCGCGTGATCCGGCCGCCGTGCCCTGGCGGCAGGCCGGGGTGGAGCTGGTGCTGGAGTGCAGCGGCAAGATCAAAACGCCGGAAACGCTGGCGCCCTACATCGCCGCGCTGGGCGTGGAGCGGGTGATCGTGGCCTGCCCGGTGAAGGGGGCCGTGGCCGGGGAGGAGGTGCTGAACATCGTGTACGGCATCAACCACAGCCTCTACGACCCCGCCCGCCACCGGGTGATCACCGCCGCCTCCTGCACCACCAACTGCCTGGCGCCGGTGGTGAAGGTGGTGCACGAGAGCTTCGGCATCCGCCACGGCTCGATCACCACCCTGCACAACGTGACCAACACCCAGGTGGTGATCGACGGCTTCAAGAGCGACCTGCGCCGCTCCCGCTCCTGCCTGCAGAGCCTGATCCCCACCACCACCGGCTCGGCCCGGGCGATCGGCCTGATCTTCCCTGAGCTGCAGGGCAAGCTCAACGGCCACGCCGTGCGCGTGCCCCTGCTCAACGCCTCGCTCACCGATGCGGTGTTCGAGCTGGAGCGCAGCGTCACGGTGGAGGAGGTGAACGGCGCCTTCGAGGCGGCGGCCCAGGGCCCGCTCAAGGGAATCCTCGGCTACGAAACCCGGCCGCTGGTGTCGGTGGATTACCTCAACGACAGCCGCAGTTCGATCGTGGATGCCCTCTCCACCCTGGTGGTGAACGGCAGCCAGCTCAAGGTGTTCGCCTGGTACGACAACGAGTGGGGCTACAGCTGTCGCATGGCCGACCTGGCCAGCCACGTGGCCAGCCTGGAGGACAAGTGATGCGCGCCCTCTCCCCTCTGCAGCAGTACGGGATCATCACCGCCAACAACTGGGCGTTCACGGTGACCGATGGGGCGCTGCGCATGCTCGTGGTGTTCCACTTTCTGCAGCTGGGTTACACCACCCTGGAGATCGCCTTCCTGTTCATCTTCTATGAGTTCTTCGGGATTCTCACCAACCTCTACGGCGGCTGGCTGGGGGCCCGCTTCGGCCTGAAGCTCACCCTCTGGATCGGCACTCTGCTTCAGATCGGCGCCCTGCTGCTGCTGGTGCCGGTGGCTGACACCTGGCCCAAGGGGCTCTCGGTGGTCTGGGTGATGGTGGCCCAGGCGATCAGCGGCATCGCCAAGGATCTGGAGAAGATGAGCGCCAAGAGCGCCATCCGGGTGGTGGTGCCGGAAACCCCGGACGATCACGCCAGGGGCGAGCAGCAGCTGTTCCGCTGGGTGGCCATCCTCACCGGCGCCAAGAATGGCCTCAAGGGCCTGGGCTTCTTCGTGGGAGGCCTGCTGCTCTACGCGGTGGGGTTCAACAACGCTGTGATCGTGATGGCGGCCTGGCTGGCCCTGGCCTTTCTGGTCACCCTGCTGCTGCCGCGGGACATCGGCAGGATGAAGACCAAGCCCGCCTTCAAGGCCCTGTTCTCCAAGAGCGAGGGCATCAACGTGCTCTCGCTGGCGCGCTTCTTTCTGTTCGGCGCCCGCGACGTGTGGTTCGTGGTGGCCCTGCCGGTGTTTCTGCAGACCACCCTGGGTTGGCGCTTCTGGGAAGTGGGCGGCTTCATGGGCCTGTGGGTGATCGGCTACGGCATCGTGCAGGGGTCGGTGCCGAGCCTGCGCCGCGCCTGGGGGCAGACCAGCCCGCCTGGCCAGAGTGCCGTGCAGTTCTGGGCCGCCCTGCTCACCGTCATCCCCGCCCTGATGGCGATCACCCTCTGGCGCGAGGTAGGCAACCCCGCACTCACGGTGGTGGTGGGCCTGGCCGTGTTCGGGGTGGTGTTCGCCATGAATTCCTCCATCCACAGCTACATGGTGCTGGCCTACACCGATGCCGAGTCGGTGAGCCTCAACGTGGGCTTCTATTACATGGCCAATGCGGCGGGGCGCCTGCTGGGCACCCTGCTCTCAGGCTGGCTGTTTCTGCAGGGGGGCCTGCAGGCCTGCCTCTGGTGCTCCACGCTGCTGGTGGGCCTTGCCGCTCTGGTGAGCCTGCGCCTGCCCTCGCCGAGGGCGCTGCAGACGGCGGCCTCCTGAAGCCCCCGATGCTCAATACATGCTATTGAGAATCTCTTGCAAAGAAGCGCCTCGACTCGCTAGCGTCATCGCCACAGGCCATTGGGGCCTGGTCGCCATGACTGCGTTGAACGCCCCCCTCTTCTCCACCTCCGAATCCCTGTTCGGCAGCCTCTGCCGCGAGGCCCAGACCCTGCGGGGCCGCGCCATCCAGCTGGCCCAGGCCCTGGAGCGCTGCTGTGATCGCTCCCTGAGGGACCGCCTCGGCGCCGAATCGCTCCAGGTGCTGCGCCGGCGCCAGGAACTGTTGGAGGTGGCCAGGGCCTGGCAGCGTCAGGGCCGGGGCCACTCCCTCGCCCTGGAGCTGCTGGTGGAGCTCAGCAGCCGGCCGATCCCGGTGGCCTGAGCAGCGGCTCACTCACCACAGGCTCAGGCGGCAGTGGCCTTGGCGGCGTCCTCAGCCAGCTGAGCATCGAGGATCAGCAGGGGCGCCGGTTCGTTGCGGGCGAAACGCACCCGGCCCAGCAGGTGGGCCGCCTCATCCTCGGCATTGATCTGCTGTTGCACCATCGGATCGAGAACCACCGTGGTGCGCACATCGCCGGCCCGCTCGGCCATGGCGTAGAGCTGCTGCAGCGAGGTGGTCACGTCGGTTTCCATCTCGAAGATCGCCGTGAAGGCCTCTTCAGGGCTGGTCCAGATCTGCCGTGGGGCGGGGATCTCCTGCAGCAGCACGGTCTGGCCCCGGGCAATCAGATACTCGGCCAACTGGGCGGCATGGGCCTGCTCGGTGGCGGCCTCGGCGTGCAGGTAGGCGGCAAAGCCGCGCAGCTCCCGCTCGGCGAACCACAGCGCCAGGGCGAAGTAGGCCGTGCTGGCCCGCCGCTCCATGCTGAGGTGCTCCAGCAGCCCCTCCAGCAGGGTGCTGTCCATGGGCTGGGCCATCGCCCTGCCGGCAGGACCGGTGGCGACAGAACGGGCCGAGAGGTCGGTGGACAGGGTCATGGAGGGTTGGGTCCGCCGGTGGCGTGCTTTCGATTTTCTTAATCTACAGAGGCTTTCTACTGTCCGGGTGTTCAGGAGTGGGCCGAGGCCGGCGCCCGAAGCACTGCCATGAATCCGCCAGCAAAAAGCCCCCTGACGGGGGCTTGGACGTGAGGTGTGGAATGGGCCGCCTTGGACTGCTCTGACGCGAGCTCAGAACTTGAACGTGGTCTGAATCACGCCGCCCCAGGCATCGTTGCCGTCGTTGGAGCGCACGTTGGTGCCATAGAACAGCGACGGGGTGATGGAGATGTTGTCGGTCACCTGGAACTTGTAGAAGATCTCATAGAGCCAGGCTTCGTCGCTGTCATCACCATCCTCAAAGGGGGGCATGCCCACCGCAAAGCCCGCCTTGTTGCCCTTGATGAAGGCGTCATCCCATTGCAGGCCAGCCATCCACGACTGGGAGTCGGGGAAGCCACCGCTGCCATCGTTGAAGCCGTAGCCGAGGCTGATCGAGGGAATCCAGCCCGAGTCAATCGGCTGCCAGTAGGCATTGACGGCCACACTGTTGGTGCTTTCGCCTGCTTCCACGGTGCCGCTGAAGTTGGGTACGCGGATCCTGGAGTTTTCTGAGCCATAGCGATAGGCCACGGCGGCTCCCCAGTTCTTGCCCTTCACGCCCAGTTGAGTCAGGGCGTTGATGCCGCCTTCCTCGTTGAAGGCACCCACGGTGGAATCAGCGAAGCCATCGCTGGACACGTAGTTGGCGGAGAAGGTGGCGTAGGGGCGCCCCTTTTCAACCTTTTGCTTCCAGGTGAAGCCGGCGCCAGCACCGGTGGCCTTGTTGTAGGTGCCTGAGGCACCAGCCAAGCCGAAGTAATCCAGAATGCTGGACTTGTAGGCGCTCGGGATGAAGGCCACCATCTCGGTGTTGCGCACCAGGGCGCCCACCGTGAAGTTGAAGGAATCGCCGACGGGGAAACGGTAGAAGAGACGGTCGATGATCACCGAGTCGTCGGTGCCCTCAGCCTTGTCGAGCTTGAAGATCTGCGAGCTGCTGCCGAAGGGAAGCGACTCGAAGTTGCCAGCCCGCAGGCGGGTGCGCAGCAGATCCTTGCCGGTGAAGCTGGTGTCGAACACCAGCCGCAGGTCGTAGTTGAAGGTGGTGTTGTTGGGGTCTGTTTCTCCGGCAAGCTCGAAATCAGGGGCGCCGCCCAGAATGAAGCTGGCTTCACCCTTGAGCTTGGTGGTGGTGGAGAACTGGGTGGCCTCCAGCTCGCCCACCTTGGCCTCGAGGCCGTCCACGCGGCCCTTGAGCACGGCGAGCTCCTTCTCGAACTCGGCCATCAGGCGCTTGAGCTCGTCGGTCACTTCGGTGACGCGGTCGAGGCAGGCGTTCAGCAGCGCGGCGGCTTCAAAACGGGTCATGGCCCGCTGGCCGCGGTAGGTGCCGTCGGGATAGCCGGCGACGCAGCCGTAGCGCTCGATCAGGTTGGAGAGAGCCTGGTAGGCCCAGTCCGTGGGTTGCACATCCGAGAACTGGGAGATGCTGGTGACCTGCTCTTCAGAGGCGTACTGGTTCACCGCCCCCATGTTGAGCTCGGAGGCGCTGACACCAAGGGGTGCCAGAAGCCCTGTGCCGGCCGTGGCCAGCAGAAGTTTCTGAAAAGGTTTCATCGGGGTCCTCACACCGATACGACGACGTCAGACAGACGTCCGCTGGAACGTAATGGCCTCTGCAGCGTTGTTGAAGTGTTGTGGAGCGTGTCTGACTGTGCTCTGGGATACTTTCAAGCGGGTCTGAGGTGTGCATCAGCACCTTTTGCGCTGGTTTCGTCTGCCTGAGGAGCTGCCAGCAGGCTGGTCACCAGGGCTCTGCGCCCCGGTAGGGCCGTGAGCGCTGCCGCCGTGAGCCGCCAGCTCTGCCAGGCCTGGCGCTCCTGATCGCGCAGGGTCAGCTCCAGCTGAGCCAGGTGGGCACCCAGGTGAGTCCCGGCGGCGCCCTTGTGCAACACGGCCGAGATCTCGGAGCGCAGCACCGCCAGATCGTGGAGTTCGCCCAGCCACTCCTGGCCCTGTTTGAGCTGCTTCACTGCCCCGCCCACACCCATGCCCACGCCCACACCCGGCACGGCCAGGCCCTCCAGGTTCTCCAGCCGGTAGCGGGCCTCCTTGATTCCCTTGCGCAGGTCGTGGAGCTGGCGCACGTTGCCGCGGCCCTCAGGCGTCTGCAGCCTCCAGGCTGGATGCAGCAGCAGGCTGCCGATCCAGGGCCAGTGCCATTCGAGCAGCCAGTCGGCCAGGGGTTCTTGCCCCAGGGGCGTGAGCTGCGGAGCAGCCAGCCAGGCCTCCAGGGCTCTCACCGTGGCGCGGTAGCCGTCGCCACGCAGCACGCCGTGAAGGTGCCCATGGCTGTGGCGGCGCCGGCGCCGCAGGCGCTTCAGCACCGGCTTCAGCTGGCGGGCCTCAGCCTTGGGCAGGGCGGGCAGCAGCTGCTGCTCCAGTCGCTCGATCAGCACATCGAGATCCCTGGCCTGGCCGAGCCGCCGCACGGTCTTGGCCAGGCGCCTGGGGCTGACGGCCTCGGGCAGCTCCAGGGCCGGGCCGAACTGGTGCAGCACGGTGCTCAGCCGCCGCAGGGTCACCCGCATCTGATGCAGGGGCTCGGGGTCGCGGTCGAGCAGCACCGCTCCGCCCAGGGTGATCAGGCGCTGGCTGTGCCGCTGCAACAGACGCTGGGCATGGCGGCCCGCACTGATCGGATCGGGGCCAGATTCACCCATGCAGGGGAGGGCCGGAGGGCTGTCTCCATGCTGCACCCGCGCAGCCCACGCCACAGCGAGACTGGCCGCCTCAAGCTCCTGACCCGATGGCTTCCCCCGGCTCCGCGCTGACCCTGGTGATCAACGCCGGCAGCTCCAGCCTCAAGGCCTCGCTGCTGGCGCCCGATGGTTCCCGCCCCTGGCAGGAGAACCACGGCTGGGATCCAGCGGAGTCCGGCGGCATGGGCGGTCTGCTGGAACGCTGGCTGCTGCCGGAGGTGCGGCCCTGGCTGCCGCAGCTGGAGCGGATCGCCCACCGCGTGGTCCATGGCGGCGAGCCGTTCTGCCGGCCCACCCGGCTCACGCCAGCGGTGATCGCCAGCCTGGAGGCCATCGCGTGCCTGGCACCCCTGCACAACGGCCCGGCCCTGCAGGCGATCCGCTGGTGGGCCGCCTGGCTGGAGCGGGAGCACCAGACCCTGCCCCAGTGGGCCTGTTTTGACACCGGCTTTCACGCCTCCCTGCCGGAGGCGGCCCGCACCTATGCGATCCCGGCCGCCTGGCGGCAGCAGGGGCTGCGGCGCTACGGCTTCCATGGCCTCAACCACCAGCACGTGGCCGAGGTGGTGCAGGCTCGCTTCCCCCAGGCCCGGCGCCTGATCAGTGCTCACCTGGGGGCCGGCTGCTCCCTCTGCGCCGTGCGGCTGGAGCCCGGGGCGGTTCCGCGCAGCGTGGCCACCACCATGGGCTACACGCCCCTGGAGGGCCTGGTGATGGCCAGCCGCAGCGGCAGCGTCGACCCCGGGCTGCTGCTGCACCAGCTGCGCCAGGGGCTCAGCGCCGACCAGATTGACCAGGCGCTCAACCGCCAGAGCGGCCTGTTGGGGCTCTCCGAACTCAGTGGCGACATGAGGGAACTGCGCCAGGCCGCGGCCGGCGGCCATGGCGGCGCCCGCCTGGCCCTGGCAGTGTTTCGGCAGCGCTTGCTGGAGGGGATCGGCGCCATGGCGGCCAACCTCGGTGGCGTGGAGGTGATCGCCCTCACCGGAGGCATCGGCGAACACGACGACGCCCTGCGCCAGGAGCTGGAGCAGGCCCTCAGCTGGCTGCCGCCCTTCGCGCTGGTGCGGGTGCCGGCGGATGAGGAGGGGCTGATCGCGCGCGCCTGCCGCCGTGCGCTCAGCGCTTCACGCCAGGGATGAAGCGGCGCTCGTGCTGGCCACCGGTGAGCATCCGGTTCCAGTAGAGGGAGGGCAGGATCTTGCGCTTGATGAACCACATGCTCCAGCGCTCCTGGGTGGGATCCAGGGGGAAGGAGGGCACCGGCTGCTGCTCATAGTTGAACTCGGCCATGATCGCCTTGCCGTAGCCGGTGATCAGCGGGCAGCAGCTGTAGCCGTCGTAGGCGGCCTCCAGGGGCTGGCCGTCCAGGAAGGCCAGCAGGTTGGCCACCAGCACCGGGGCCTGGCCGCGCACGGCTGCGGCGGTCTTGGAGTTGGGGATGCCGCTCACATCCCCCAGGGAGAACACGTTGGCGAAGCGCAGGTGCTGCAGGCTGAACTTGTCCACCTCCACGAAGCCACTGGCGGCGGCCAGGGGGCTGCTGGCCACCACCTCCGGTGCCGCCATCGGCGGCGTCACATGCAGCAGGCCGTAGGGAATCACGGCCTCATGGCTCTTGTCGCCGTCCTTCACCTGGAACACCGCCTCGCGGCTCTGCGGGCGCACGGCGGTGAGCACATGGTTGTAGCGGGCGTCGATGCCGTGGCGCTTCACCACCTCCCGCAGCGGCGCGGCGTAGGTGGGCACGCCGAAGATGCCCGGCGTGGCGGTGGCATAGATCACCTGGGCCTGCAGACGCTTCTTCTTGAACACGTCATCGGCCAGATAGGCGATTTTCTGGGGAGCACCGGGGCACTTGATCGGCATCGGCGCGCAGGTGAACACCGCATTGCCGCTGGCGCCGTCGCTGCCACCCTTGAAGGCCTGAATCGCCTCCCAGGTGTAGGCGGTGTAGTGCTTGGAGTAGTTGCTGCAGACGCCGCCCTTGCCGAGGGCCTCGGTGAGCCCCTCGATCTTCTCCCAGCAGAGCCGCAGGCCGGCGGCCACGATCAGCACGTCGTAGTGGATCGCCTCGCCCTCGGTGCTGGTCACCACCGCCCGCTCGGGATCAAAAGCGGCGGCCCCGGCGCGGATCCAGTGCACGCCCGAGGGGATCACATCGCCTTCGGCGCGACGGGTTTCCTCCAGAGTGAACACACCACCCCCCACCAGGGTCCAGCCGGGCTGGTAGTAGTGCTCGCTGGAGGGCTCAAGGATGGCCACATCGAGCCCGGGGCGGGCCCGCTTCAGCTGGGCCGCGGCGGTGATCCCGGCGGCGCCGCCGCCGACGATCAGAATCTGGTGGTGGGCCATGGGGCAGCGCAGCGCGCTGGGCCGCGCCGTGAGGGTCTCGTTCTATTGAGTCATGCCGAGGGTGCCCTTACGGAAGCTCCCTCCTGACTGATGGGAATCTTCGACGGCCCTGCCAGCATCCCCTGACTTGGCTCAGCGCCCTTCAGGCGGCCAGCTCCTCCACATCGCGCTTGAGCAGGGCATAGAGGTAATCCGGAGACTTGTAGCGGTTGGGCAGGCTTTTCTGCAGCAGTGTCAAGCGTTCCCAGCAGACCGTGCGTTGAATCGAGTCGCGGGATTTGCCGTTTTTGATCAAGAGTCTGAGGGCCTTGCAGTAGGTGGGATAGCCCGCCTCCAGTTCGCCGATCGTGAGCCTGGCCTCAACGCTCATGCCAACCCAACCACGTGTAGAAGGAAGCCTTCTTTTACAAAGTAAACCTTAAGAAGGTTTGGTGCCCGAATCCACTCCCAGGCGCCAGACCCACAGAATTCTTTGGAATCGAGCCGCCGCCACGCTCCTCGTCCCGCTGGCAGGGTGGGAAGGGCCCCTGGAGGCCCTGCCGCCGCGATCGTGATGCCCACCGAGCTCAGCCTGCGCCAACCCGACGACTGGCACGTGCATCTGCGCGATGGGGCCATGCTCGAGGCGGTGCTGCCGTCCACCGCCCGCCAGTTCGCCCGGGCGATCGTGATGCCCAACCTCACGCCGCCCGTCACCAGCGTGGCCGCGGCCAGGGCCTACGCGGGCCGCATCCGTGAGGCCCTGCCGCCGGGCTCCAGGTTTGAACCCCTGCTCACGGCCTACCTCACAGACCACACCGATCCGGCTGAGCTGGAGCGTGGCTTCCGCACCGGCGTGTGGGTGGCCTGCAAGCTCTATCCGGCCCGGGCCACCACCAATGCCGATGCCGGGGTCAGTGACATCGAGGCGCTCACCCCCGTGCTCGACACCCTGGAGAGGATCGGCATGCCCCTGCTGCTGCACGGCGAGGTGACCGACCCCAGCATCGACATCTTCGACCGGGAGGCCGTGTTCATCGAGCGTCACCTGGCGCCGATGCTGCAGCGCCACCCGGGCCTCAAGGCGGTGCTGGAGCACATCACCACCAGCGATGCGGTGGCGTTCGTGCGCGCTGGCTCGGGCCAGCTGGCGGCCACGATCACCCCCCACCATCTGCATATCAACCGCAACGCCATGTTCCAGGGGGGCCTGCGGCCCGACTTCTACTGCCTGCCGGTGGCCAAGCGGGAGCTGCATCGCCTGGCACTGCGGGCGGCGGCCACCTCCGGCGATCCGCGCTTTTTCCTGGGCACCGATTCGGCGCCCCACAGCCGCGGCGCCAAGGAATCGGCCTGCGGCTGTGCCGGCATCTTCAACGCCCCGTTTGCGATCGAGAGCTACGCGGCGGTGTTCGAGCAGGAGCAGGCCCTCGATCGGCTGGAGGCCTTCGCCAGTGAGTTCGGCCCCCGCTTCTATGGGCTGCCCCTCAACAGCGGCCGCATCACTCTGGTGCGGGAGCCCAGGCAGGTGCCCAGGCGTCTGGAGCTCCACGACAGCGCCGGCCAGCCGGTGGAGCTGGTGCCCTTCCACAGCGGCGAGACCCTGCCC
>NZ_JADEWP010000221.1:0-3560 GCF_015207535.1 Cyanobium sp. LEGE 06143
GCCTGCAGCCCGCTGATGGCGATGGGGTGGTGGTGGTGGGCAAGATCAACTTCTGGGCCAGCCGCGCCTCCCTGTGCGTGCAGGTGCTGGACCTCAGGCCAAGCCTCAGCAGTGTGATGCGCCGCTTCGAGCAGGTGCGGGGGGCGCTGATCGGTGAGGGGCTGTTCGATGAGGAGCGCAAGCGGCCCCTGCCCCATGCCCCCCAGCGCATCGCCCTGCTCACCAGCGTGCCCAGCTCCGCCATGGCCGACATGCTGCGCACGGCGGCGGAGCGCTGGCCGGCCACGGCCGTGCTGCTGGTGCCGATCCCTGTGCAGGGAGGCGTGGAGGCCCGCATCTGCGCCGCGCTGCGCAGCCTCTATGGCCGGGTGGCCCGGGAGGGCATCGAGGCCATCGTGCTGGCCCGCGGCGGCGGCAGCCGCGAAGACCTCACCGTCTTTGACGGAGAAGACCTGGCCCGGCTCCTGGCCGAGAGCCCGGTGCCTCTGGTGAGCGGCATCGGCCATGAGGACGACATCACCATCGCCGATCTGGTGGCCGACTACCGCGCCGCCACACCCACCGCCGCCCTGGTGGCTCTGCTGCCGGAGCGTCAGAGCGTGCTGGCCAGCCTGTTGCAGACGCGCCGACAGCTCGGACAGCTGATCCGCTGGCACCTGCAGGGCCAGCGCCAGCAGGTCGGGCGGCTTGAGGAACGCCTGCAGCAGCTGCACCCCCGCCAGCTGCTGCAGCAACGCCGCCAGACCCTCCGGCAGACCCAGGCCCTGCTGCGAGCCCTCTCCCCCGAGCAGGTGCTCAGGCGGGGCTTCAGCCTGATCCGCTCAGCTGAGGGGGAGCTGCTGCGGTCGGTCGGGGCGGTGCGACCTGGCTCCCAGGTGGTGCTGGAATGGGCCGATGGTCGGGCCGTGGCCGAGGTGCGCGAGATTGGTCCCAAGCCCTCTGCGGACCAGCCCCGATCCTGACCATGGCCAGCAAGAGATCCCGCAGCGCCGAAACGATCGCGGCCGGCCTCAGCTACCGCGAGGCCCACACGGCTCTGGAGCTGATTCTGGCCGAGCTGCAGAGCCCTGATCTGGATGTGGAGGAGATGACTGGCCACTACCGGCGGGCCCAGGCCTATGCCGAGCGCTGCGAACAGATCCTCAGCAAGGTGGAGCAGGAGGTGCTGCTCTGGGATCCCAGCGGCGATGACAACAGCGACCCCACCCACTACACGCCATGACTTCGTCTCCCACCGCAGCCCCCGCTGCCCTCAGGCCCGAGCAGCCCCCCAGCGCCTGGCTGCGTTGGCTCTACCTGGGCCTGGCCGTGGCGGGAGCGGTGCTGCCCTGGCTCGCCAATCTCGACTACATGCGCGCCTATGGCGGCAGCTTTGATCTGGGCCAGTTCATCGGCCTGGCCAACGCCAACCCAGCCGCCGCCTCCCTGTCGCGGGATCTGGCGATCGGGGCCACGGCGGTGCTGATCTGGATCGTGCAGGAAAGCCGCCGCCTGAAGATGCGTGGGCTGCCCCTGGTGATCGCGGCCTGCCTCCTGATCGCCTTCGCCTGCGGCGCCCCCCTGTTTCTCTATCTGCGCGAGCGACGGCTCGACGAACTTTCCAGTGCCTGAGGGCGTTCTGAGCGCCTGGACCGGGCCCAGCGATGGCCCGCTGCTCAGCTGTCGAGGCTGCATCAGCGCGGTGACGTTCCCTCGTCATCCAGGTCCTGGGAGGACACCACATCCACATCGATCGTGGCCGAGGCGGCATCAACGCCTCCAGATCTCCGGGACGTGAAGGAATCACCGCCGAACACCTGGGCCTGCTCAACGCCAACGGCGTCAGCGTCCAGCCCGGTGCCGCAGGCCGGGCAGACAGGGGCCCCGAAGCTGGTCAGGCCGCAACTGGGACACACCCTGATGCGCCGCTTCAACAGCTGCCAGGCCACCACACCGGCGCCAGCCAGGAACAGCGGCAACAGCAACAGGGTGAGGGTGATGCCACCGAGCACGTCCAACAGCACGCGGCCGGCGGGAGAGGGCGCGAGCAGCAACAGCCCCAGCACGCCGATCCACACCCATGGGAATGACCTCGGCATGATTCCAGGACGATGCAAGGGGCTGGCGGTGTCGAGCTTTGAGCTCCACACCGTTCCATCCTGGCCTGGCAGGGCCGGCGCAGCGGGCATCGACATGATCGGGAGCCCCGGCGTCGCTGCGTTGGGAACGTGGGGAGGGTGCTTCAGGGTCGCGCGCGGCTGGGGCGTCGGATGACCACACTGAGGCACTGGGAATAATAAATGAGCACGCCGATCAGCCACACCCAGAGGCCAAACACCAGCACGCCACCCACCAGCCCATAGGCCTGAAATCGCAGGCCGAGGGCCACAAGCACCCGGCCCAGCAAGAGGTTGAGCAGAGTGAATGAAGCAGCGAGAAAGCCGGCTCCAGGCAAGAGATCACGCCAGGGCACATGACGCGAAGGAAGCATCCAGAGCAGCAGAAGCGACGCCAGCAGACTAAATCCCAAGGTGCTGAGAAGCCCCACCCCTAAATCGAAGGGACGCTGAAAGTCCAGCATCCGGGGAAAGATCGTGGGCAGCAGATCCCTGAGCACCAGGCTGCCGGGGAGGGTCGATTGATGAGCCAGCCGATCCATCACGATCACCAGCGCCAGCAAGCCCATCAGAGCCAGGGCCTTGAGCCGCAGCGCGAAGAAGCGCCAGAGCAGGCGGCGCCAGCCGATCTCACCAGGACCATCGGGTCGACTCCACCAGATACGGTCAGCGCCCCGCTGCAGGGTGAGATAGGCATTGCTGGCCGTCAGCACCAGCACCACCACACCCAACAATCCAGCCCCCCCGCCCTGACGCAGGAAGGCATTCAAGCCTGAGGTCACGGCAGGCATGGCCGTGCCAGGCAGAACTTGGCGGGCTCCGCTCAAAAGCCGATCCACCAAGCCTTCATCCTGGCCCAGCACCCGAGCAGCCAACGACAACGCAATCAGGCCGATCGGAAACACCGACTGCATAGCGTGATAGGCAAAGGCCGCACTGAGGTCCACACAATCGTGGTGAAACCACAGGCGCAGAGCAGCCCAGAGGGCCCGCACCCATCTCATGGGCAGCTTCGATCGAACCGAGCCTGGGCTTGCGGGCAACGCTTCCTCCCATGGACAGGTGTCCACCATGGCGCAGCAACCAACAACCGATGGGCGCTACGGACAATGGGCACAAAAAAAGGCCACCCACAAGGTGACCTTTTGATCATCGGAGCAAAGCACAAAAAGTTTTTACCTGGCATCGACCTATTTTCTCAGGGGGCTTCCCCCCAACTATCGTCGGCGCTGCAGCGTTTCACAACCGAGTTCGAGATGGATCGGTGTGGTTCCACTGCGCCATGGACACCAGGATAGAAGACTCATGATGGAGTCTTCTGCTTCTTGTCTTGCTCCCAGGTTGAACCCTGAGAACTGCATAGGTTAGATCAGCTCCAGACAACCTTGACGGCCATCTCTTGCTCATCCTCTGGAAACAAGCTGTTAAGAGCTCGAGTT
This sequence comes from Cyanobium sp. LEGE 06143, assembly GCF_015207535.1. Lineage (NCBI taxonomy): Bacteria > Bacillati > Cyanobacteriota > Cyanophyceae > Synechococcales > Prochlorococcaceae > Cyanobium > Cyanobium sp. LEGE 06143. Next base: position 3,536 of record NZ_JADEWP010000221.1, read on the forward strand.
GATGGTCAAGCCCTCGGTCTATTAG
>NZ_JADEWP010000223.1:0-3506 GCF_015207535.1 Cyanobium sp. LEGE 06143
ATGCCACCCGTCGCCTCCCCGCTCAGCCCGGTTGAGCTGCTGCTCAAGTACGACCAGCCCGTGCCGCGCTACACGAGCTACCCCACGGCAGCAGCCTTCAGCGGCGCCGTCGGGGAGGGCGAGCTCAAGGCCCAGTTGGCCCAGCCCAGCGGGGCACCGCTGTCGCTGTATGTGCACGTGCCCTTCTGCCGCCMTGCCTGCTGGTACTGCGGCTGCAACCGGGTCACCACCCAGCTGGGCTCCAGGGTGGTGGAGCMCTACCTGGCCTCCCTGGCCCGGGAGCTGGAGCTGATCAGCGCCGTGCTGCCCCAGCGGCGGCGGCTGGCCCAGCTGCACTGGGGGGGCGGCACACCCAACTACCTCAACTCCCAGGAAACGGCCCAGCTGTGGGCCCTGATCGCGCAGCACTTCGATCTGGAGCCGGAGCTGGAGGCCTCCATCGAGGTGAACCCCGAATTCCTCAGCCGCGATGCCGTGCTGCAGCTGCGGCAGCTGGGCTTCAACCGCCTCAGCTTCGGCATCCAGGATGCCGACCCCCGCGTGCAGCAGGCGGTGAACCGGGTGGTGCCGGTGGAGCAGCTGCGCCGGGTGATGGGCTGGCTGCGGGAGGCCGCCTTCGCCAGCGTGAATGTGGATCTGATCTGTGGCCTGCCGCTGCAGACCCCCGAGCGCTTCCGCCACACCCTGGACCTCGTGCAGGAGCTGCATCCGGATCGCATCTCGCTGTTCTCCTTCGCCTATCTGCCCCAGCAGCTGCCGCTGCAGCGCAGGATTGCCGCGGCCGATCTGCCCACGGCCCGCGATCGGATCACCATGCTCGAAGACGCCCAGCAGCAGCTCGGCGGCAGCGGCTACGAGGCGATCGGCATGGACCACTACGCCCTGGCCGGCGACAGCCTGGCCCGGGCTGCGCGGCAGGGCCGCCTGCATCGCAACTTCCAGGGCTACACCACCGGCGGCGAACTGGAGCTGCTGGGGGTGGGACCCACGGCCATCAGCCAGTTCCCCCATCTGTTCTCCCAGAACCTGCGCGATCTCAAGCAGTGGGCGGCGGCCCTGGAGCAGGGCCGGCTGCCGGTGGAGCGGGGTCTGGAGGTACGGGAGCCGGAGGTGCTGGAGCGGCGCGAGCTGATCCGCCAGGTGATGTGCTGCTTCGCGGTGGAGATGGATCTGCAGCGCTTCGGCGCCGAATGGCAGCGGCTGCAGGCCCTGGAGCGGGATGGTCTGGTGCAGCTGCAGCAGAGCGGCGGCCGCGGCCAGGCGCAGGTGACGACCCAGGGCCGCTGGTTGATCCGCACCATCGCCGCCGTATTCGATCCGCAGCAAAGCCGCCGGGCCAGCGGCTCACGGCTGCTCTGAGCGGGCCATCCAGCCGGCTGGTGGCAGCGGGGGCTAGGCCGGGTTGAGGTGCTGGGCGGCGAGGCCCGCCAGCCGCTCGGCCCAATGGGCCACCGCGGCGGGCTCGGAGGCCTCCACCATCACCCTGAGCAGGGGCTCAGTGCCACTGGCGCGCACCAGCACCCGGCCATGGCCGGCCATGGCACTCTCCGCCTGCTCCACGGCCTGGCGCAGCGGTTCGCACAGCTGCCACTGCTGGCGGCGGCGGCGATCCGGCACGGTCACGTTGACCAGCCGCTGGGGATAGGGCTGAAAACTGGCGTCGAGCCAGTCCGCCAGGCTGCGGCCCTCGCCGTGCAGAAGGGTGGCCACCTGCAGGGCGGTGAGCAGGCCGTCGCCGCTCATGCCGTGGCGGGCCGAGAGGATGTGACCAGACTGCTCACCGCCCAGCCCTGCCCCGAGCTCCTCCATCGCCCGGTGCACGTGCTGATCGCCCACGGGGGTGCGCTCCAGCACGCCGCCCTTGGCCTGCCAGGCCCTCTCGAAGCCCAGGTTGGACATCACCGTGGCGACGATCCGCTGCTGCGGCAGCAGGCCGTTGCCCAGCAGGGCCGAGCCCCACAGGTAGAGAACCTGATCACCATCCACGGTGCGGCCGCGGCCGTCAACGGCAAGCATGCGGTCGGCGTCGCCATCGAACCCGAAGCCCATGGAGGCGCCCTGGGCCAGCACCGCCTGGCGCAGCGGCTCGAGGTGGGTGCTGCCGCAGTTCACGTTGATCCTGGAGCCATCGGGCTCGCCGTGCAGCACGGTGACCTCGGCGCCCAGGGCCCGAAACACGTCCTCGCCACAGGCGGTGGCCGAGCCATGGCAGAGATCGAGCACGATCCGGCAGCCATCCAGCCGGCGGCCCTCCACGCTGTCCAGCAGGCTCTGGCGGTAGTCGGCCATCAGGTCGGCCCGCTGCAGAACGGTGCCGCTGCCGCTGAAGCCGACCGGCGGGGCTTCGCCCGCCAGGCCAGCCTCGATGGCGCTCTGCTGGGCAGCGCTGATCTTGGCGCCTGAGGCTCCAAACAACTTGATGCCGTTGTCGTGGGGAGGGTTATGGCTGGCTGACACCATCACCCCGCCGGCGGCACCGGCCCGACGGATCTCCCCGGGCACCGCCGGTGTGGGGCAGAGGCCAAGCTGCCAGACAGTGCGACCGGCGGCGGTGAGGCCAGCGGTGAGGGCCGCCGTGAGCATCGGCCCGCTGCGGCGGCTGTCCATGCCGATCACCACCGGCCCTTCAGGGGGAAGAACCTGGCCGGCCCAGTAGCCCAGCTGCAGGGCCAGAGCCGGTGTCACCAGGGTGCCGACATGGCCTCGGATGCCGTCCGTGCCGAATCCGGCCACCGCGTCGCCAAGGGGTTGACCCAGCGGATGGGGAGCCGTGTCGGCCATCGCAACGCATCGATTCGCCGCAGGCTACGTGCAGCCCAGGGGGAGGCCGATGCCGCTCAGCGCCAGCGCCGCGGCCACCAGATCCAGCGCTGCAGCTCCAGCACGGCCCAGAGCAGGAGCAGCCCCACCACCCAGCCAGGCAGCAGGCTGAGCGGCCAGAAGGGCCGCAGCAACAGCACGCCCCCAGCCAGGGCCCACACCCTCAGGGTCCGCAACCGCTGGCCCGCCCCCGGCAGGGTCGAGAGCAGGGGGGGCAGGGAAGGCAACCGCACCGGAGCGCCCGCGTCACTGCTCTCCAGAATGCCCTGCACTCGCCGCCGCGCTCTTGCGATCCCTCGCTCTGCTGCTCTCGCTCACCTGTCTGGGCAGCGGCGCAGCCCTGGTGCTCGGGCGGCAGCTGTTGCAGCAGCGGGCCTGGCCCGATCCCCTCGCCCCGGCGGCGGCCCTGGAGGCCCAGCGGCGGTTTGAGCCCGATCCGGTGCGTCGCCGCGAAGCGGCGCTGCTGCTGGTGGCTGCCGAGGAGCAGCGCCAGGAGGCCAGCCGTGGCAGCGGGGCGGGCCGCACCGACGCCAAGCCAGCCGGAGATGGCCAGGCCGGCGACCCGCAACGGATCGCCAAGCTGCTGCGCAACCAGGGCTGGGGCCGCGATCCCCTCGCGGCCGTGGTGCTCAAGCGGGCCGCCCAGAGCGCCGACCGCACGGGCGACCAGCTGTCTCTTATTCATA
>NZ_JADEWP010000225.1:0-3487 GCF_015207535.1 Cyanobium sp. LEGE 06143
GCTCAGAACGGGAGGGGCATGAAGGCCTTGGCGGCCAGGGGCAGCAGGAACTGCAGGGCACCCATCGTGCCGCCCACCAGCGCCGAGCCGACGCCATTGCCTCCACCCCCCGGCTGGCCCGGTGGCGCGCTGATGGTGGCAGCGGCCTGGCGCAGCTGGGCCGCCTGGGTCTCCTCGCCGCCGGCGGCGTAGAGGCTGGCGGCGTAGTTGAAGTCGTTGGCGGCCAGCTGGGCCTTGCCCTGCTCACCGCGGGTGATGCCCCGGGCCACCCAGCTCACGGCCGCAGCGGGTTGCTGCCGGATCGCCGAACTGAAGAACTGCTCTGCCTCGGGATAGCGGCTCTGCTGAGCGGCCTGCACACCGGCGTTGTGGAGTTCCCCGAAGCTCAGCTGACCATGGTCCACTCCCCGGGCTCCCTGCCAGTGGGCGCGGGAGAGGGCTCCCGGATCGAGCAGGGCACCGCTCAGATCCGCCTGACGCAGATCGGTGCCCTCCAGCCGGGCGCTGCGCAGGTCTGCTCCACGCAGAGAGGCGCCCTGCAGCGTGGTGAAGCTCAGATCCGCGCCCATCAGCTGAGCTCCATCCAGCCGCGCCTGACCGAGGTTGGCGCGCTGGAGGCGAGCCTGGCGCAGGTCCACATCGTCGAGCCGGGCGTGCACCAGATCGGCGCCGGTGAGGTTGCAGCGCGGGCACTGCCGCTGCTCCAGCAGCTGCAGCAGGTCGTCGGTGGAGCCGGCGAGGGCGGCCCTGCTCAGTAGCGCAGGAGATCCCAGGCTGAGGGCAGCCAGCAGCGTGAGGGGGGTGGTGCGTCGGAGCGGGCCGAGGCCACAGCATGCCCACCAGTCCCGTGTCATGGCCCGACTCTCGATTGCTTGATTTATAGCGCCATGGTCCGGTGTCCAGGGAGCCCCTGATAGACCCAGCCTGACCACGGGAAAATAGTGCTGTGATCACAGGCCAGGACTGGGGTGATGGGCGATAAGCAGCTGGGATTTGGCGATGACGAGCAGACCACCGCCAAGAAGCGCACCAAGCGGGAGAAGTTCCTGGCAGAAATGGACGCAGTGGTGCCCTGGCAGGCCCAGATCGCTCTGATCGAGCCCCAGTACCCCAACACCAGCAGCAAAAGTGGCCTCCCGCCTTATCCGCTGGCCACCATGCTGCGGAGCAACCTGATGCAGCAGTAGTACTCGCTGAGCGGTCCAGCGATGGAGGATGCCTTGATCGAGGTGCCGACGATGCGGCGGTTTGCGGGCATTCATTTCCGGCACATGCTAGAGAAGCACGACCTCGGCGAGCAGATTTTCGAGACCGTCAAGACCCATCTCAGGGAACGGGGTATGTCCTTGAAGCAGGGCACGATCATCAATGCCACCTTGATCGCCGCCCACAGCCCCACCAAGAACAAGGCTGGTGAGCGCGATCCGGAGATGCATCAGAAAAAGCAGGCCAACCAGTGGTTTCACCGCTACGAGGAAGGCTTCACCTACAGCATGAAGATCCATTCGGGCGTAGACAAGGACTCAGCCCTGATCCACTTCGTCGTCACCACTGTCGCCAACGTGGATGACCTCACCCCAGCAGCTGAGCTACTGCAAGGAGAGGAGCAGGTGGTCTACGCCGACGCTGGCTACCAGGGAATCGCGAAGGGGCCTGAGACGGCAGGAAAGGCAACTGAGTTTCGGGTGGCCATGCGTCCCTGCAAGCGCCGAGCACTGCCCGATACGCCAGCTAGGAAGCTGCGGCATCTGGTGGAGACAGCCAAGGCCCACATCCGCGCCAAAGGTGAGCATCCATTTCGCGTGATCTTTGCGGAGCCGGCCGGAGGCCGTAGCAGCAGTTCGGCTTTCAGAAGACCAGACTGCGGAGAATGGTGAAGAACCGCTGCAAGGTGCATGTTCTAGTTGCCCTGACGAATCTGCTCCTGGCGCGACATCAGTTGCTTGCGACTCCATGAGTAGGGTAGTGGCTTGCCCGAATGAGGCCTTACAGGAGTGTAAGACAGCAAGAAAGAGGCAAAAGATGACCTTAGCTGGGCACAGATCAATCCCTGAGGATATCCGGAGGGGCAATCCTGCGATGCCAGATCTCAGGAGCCCCTCAAGCCTTTGTTGCTCAGAGCTGTTTAGCGCTCGTGGCCTTATTTCGATCGGTGCTGCTTGATCTGAAGCAGAATGGCTTGCAGCGGCTCTTGCTTGGTGCCAAGCAAGTCGAGCGTTCGAAGGTTCGTATAGATGGAGGACTCTTTATATGCGTTTGCTAATTGTTGCGAGAAGAGACAGGATAGAGGCGAGAAAGAACAGAAGGGAGACGGATAGGAATACAAAGTGCAACCCGAATAGGACGGAATAGAAAGTGGGCGGAATGACCGATAGTGTTGCCTGGAGCCATGCGAAAAAACTGGCAACCAATGCGAGGAGACTTGCGAGAAAGAGATCGATTCCTGCCTGGAAGACAATTTTCAAGATGTCTTCCGGTGCAAATGATGACGAGACCCTGCACCAATTGAAGGCCAATGCACTAAATGAGATGATTACGACAAAAGAAGAAAGTGATAGAATCTCATTCCTTGTTGACAACTCAGTGAATTGGGCGGCCAAGATGGACAAGGCCATCAAAATCAGAAGAGGGGGCAGAGTAAGGAGTGCGCTGCGACGAAGTAGGTTTTGCATGCTGTATGGTCGCTTTCTCATTGGACATGAATTGAATATGTTGGCCTAGTTAGTAAATGGTCCCGGGAATCGCCTCCCAGCCCGACAGCCTATTCCGCGAACTGCACAGCAGCAGGAGTGATCATTGCCTGAGAAGCCAGCCTAGGAATTGCTTCTCGTGCAGTGCGACCCATGATTAGCGGTGGTTCTCGGGTCCGAAAACCACTCGTTCATAGAGCTACACAAGGTCGGCGGGGCGGTTTACGCCCAGGGGGCCGCGATTGAGGACGTGGATATCCGTTATTGTGGTGGGAATGTCCTCGTGGCCGAGAAGTACCTGAATAGTTCGGGTCCTGTCTGCGTTCAAGCAGGTAGGTGGCAAACGAATAGCGAGAGGTGTGGCAGCTGGCAACCTAGGTGACCCCAGCGGCCGCCAGCCCCGCTCATGGTGCTGCAGGAGGCGGGCTAGCTGCGAAGGGCCCAGGGACAAGCACCTCGAAGCGGGCTTCGATCACATCACCGCCACCACCGAAGCCAACACGACGGCCAGCAGCGATGTACGGCAACGGCCGGGAAACTTCAGCAGGTAGCAACCTCCACCATGCCAGAGCCCCGGGTCGCTCCTGCTGGTGCTCCAGCCGGAACTCCGGACGAGGTGTGTCCCGTGTCAATCAGGTTGACGGGTGGCGTCAATCTGGTTGACCGGTAGAGAGTGGTTGTTCGGAAGCCCGCTGGAGCCTGAGATCGCAGCGGGGATCGGGATCGTGACCAGGCTGTCGCGGCGCGTCAATCAAGTTGTGGTTCGGGCGGCCATCTCAAGGCGGGTGGGCCAGTTT
>NZ_JADEWP010000227.1:0-3389 GCF_015207535.1 Cyanobium sp. LEGE 06143
GCCTGGAAGGGCTGCGGGCCCGCTGTACGTTGCTGCAGTTCGGGCCCGATCGCCACCAGGCGGACCCATTGATGGCCCCTGGGACGGAGGAGCTGGCCGCCGAGTCCGATTTCGCCGCCACGGCGGCACTGGTGGCACAGCTGGATCTGGTGATCAGTGTGGATACGGCCATGGCACATCTGGTGGGGGCGATGGGCCGGCGGGGCTGGCTGCTGCTGCCGTTCAGCGCCGCGCCGCGCTGGCTGCGCCACAGGGCCGATACGCCGTGGTATCCGAGCCTGCGGCTGTTCCGCCAGCCTCAGCCGGGGGATTGGCAGGCAGTGGTGTGGGAGGTGCTCACGGCGCTGCGGGATCGCGGTGCTGATCTCGGAGCGGAAGTTGAACTTAAAGCGGGCTGCAGCTGAGAAACAAGCCAGACAACCACCGGAGAAACCGGCCGAGCAATGGACACGGAAAACTGTTCCCGTTGGCCGAATGATCCCGGTCAGTCCCTTTACGATCCGAGCCCTGGCTAGAGGTCTGGAATGTCACTGTGGAGCCGGCTATTGCGTCGCCTCGGAGTGGACAGCGGGGACGGTTTGGCCAGGCCGCCGCTGGACACCCTGGTGGATGATCCGCGCCTGACGGCCACGGGTCTGGACTCCACGCCTCGGATCACCCCCTGGTCGGTGGCACGGCTGGCCGGCATCTTCCAGGCCTACGAGAGCAGCGGCTCGCCGGAAGCGCTGGCGGAGGCGCGCCTGGCTCGCCAGTGCCTGTGTCAGTTCTGGCTGTCGGCGCCGGTGGACCAGCTGGAGGTGCTCTACCGCTCGCCGATCGGCGAGTGCTACCGGGTGCTGCTGGCCGGTCGGCTGGCGCGGGAAACGCTGGTGCAGCAGGAGCAGGCCTGGAAGGATGCCCTGGCCCACCGGCTGACCAGCGCCTTTGAGCGGCCCGAAACCGCCAATGTGCTGCTGGCGGCGATGCCCTACTTCCAGCCGGGCAAGATGCGCGTGGCCGATCCACTCAGCCAGGTTCCCGACTGGCTGCAGGAGGACTACGCCCGTCTGTTCGATCCACAGATGCTGCAGCGGCTGTGGCAACCGGCTGCGCTGCTGAAGCCGGCCGGGCAGGCCTATGGCCGGGCGCCCAGCCTCGGGGTGAACCCTGACCGCCATGGGGGTCCTGCCCCCCGGCGCGAACCACTCCCCCAGCTCCCCCAGCTGTCATCGCGGCGCGGCGGCGAAGCCCTGGAGCTGGCCCAGAGCGCCGACTTTCAGAGCCGCATGAACGGCCTGATCAACCTGCATGTGATCGATCCGGAGGATCGGGCGGTGCAGCAGGAGCTGGAGGAGCTGCGTCTGCTGCTGGGACAGATCTGGCTGGATGCGCCGGCGGAGCAGCTGGAGGCGCTGTACCGCAGCAGTTTCGGAAGGTTGTATCGGGACCTGCTGGGCAGCGGATTCTCCGCAACTGTGCTCAGCCCGGACGACCGCCAGCTGCGCAACGCGCTGGCGCCACTGGTGGCCGACATGAGCCAGCCGAGGGCGACCAATGCCTTGATGGCAGCTCTGCCCTTCTACCCCCCTGGCCGGATCGCCTTCGGGGGCGGGGAGCAGCACCTGCCGGTGTGGCTGGTGCGGGAGATCTCCGGCATCTATGGCCAGCAACCCCAGACCGACAGTTCGCAGGCGGTCAGTTCGCAGGCGGTCAGTGGTGGAAGTCCTTCCACATGAGCCAGTAGGCGAGGCCGGCCAGGGCCGGCAGCAGCACCAGGGGGAGCACCACCAGCAGGGTGATGGGGCCAGCGCCGGCACGCAGCATCCCCAGGGCGATGGCGAGGTAGAGGCCGAGCAGCAGCGCCAGCTGGCCAGACCGGCTGCCGAGCGCCGTGCCCAGCCGCCGCCAGCGGCGGCGCCGCTGCACGCCGCGCTTGTCGGCAGCCGGCACGTGCTGCCACCAGGGATGCTGGCGGGGGTCGTCGTGGCCGGGCGCCATCAGCGCAGCCGCTCGAGGTTGCGGCGCTGGTCTTCGAGGAAGCTGGTGAAGATGTTGATGAAGCGGCGTTCGCGCAGCTTGATGTCAGCGGTGAGGGTCATGCCCGCCTGCAGCGGCACCTGCTTGCGGCGCAGGTCGATGGTCTGGCGCTCAAGCCGCAGTACGGCGGGATAGAACAGGCCTGAGGCCTGGGTGCCGAGCACTCGGCTCTGCTCATCGGCGGTGAGAGCATCGGAGGCGATGCGCTGCACCACGGCGGGTATCGTGCCGAAGTCGCCGGCCTCGAAGGCCGCGATCGAGAGCTGGGCGGTCTGGCCGGGCTGCACGAAGCCGATCGCGGTGTTAGGCAGATACACCTTGGCCTCCAGGGCCTCCTGGGGCACCACCTTCATCAGCGACTTGCCCACGGCGCTGCTGTTGGTGCCGGTGCCCTGGGCCACGACGCTGCCCGGACTCACCTCGATGTCGAAGACGGTGCCGGCGGCGGGAGCGGTGAGCTCGCCGAACTGGATCTGCTGGCGGGCCAGCTGGACATCGCTGTCGAGCTGGGCGATCTGACGCAGGTTCTCCTCCACCTTGCGGCGCAGCTCCACGCTGGTGACGGCGCCGGTGTTCACCAGCGTGGACTGCAGCCGGGCGATCTCGCGCTGCTCCTGGGCGATGCTGCTCTCGGTTTCMTGCACCCGCTGACGGGCCTCCAGCAGCTGCACCTCGCTGGCGKCTCCCTCRCTCACCMGNCCCGCGAAGCGGTTGGCGATGTTGCGGTAGGTGGCCAGGGTGGCCCGGAAGCCGGCGTAGCGGGCTTTGGCCTTGGCGAGTTCCTGGCGGGCCGCTTCGCGGCGGCTGGCCAACTCTTGGCCCTGGCTGGCCAGTTGCTGGCGCTGGTTGGCGGTGAGGGCGGCCGTGGCGGCGGCGTCGCCAAGGGTGGCGGCGGCGATCTGGTTCTCGTTCAGCAGGCGTTCGCGGATGCTCTCGGCGGCGGCCAGTTTGCTGCGGGGTTCGCGCAGGTCGAAGCGCACCAGGGGCTGGCCCTGGCTCACCTGCTGCCCCTCCTGCACGAGCACTTCCTCGACCACGCCGGGCACGGGAGCATCGATGCGGCGGGTGGCATTGCCTGGCTCGAGCTTGCCCTCCACGGCAACGGTTTCGGCCAGGGGGGCGGTGATGGCCCAGAGGCCCAGCACGGCGGTGGTGCCGATGCCAGCCCAGATCATCACCGAGGAGCCGCGCCGCTGCTTGCGCAGCAGCACCGTCTGGTTGAAGCTCCATGAGGGGGCCAGGCCCTGCGGGCGGGGCGCCAAGGAACCGCCGAAGGTGGTGGGCGCGTCGTTGCCGGCGAGGGAGGTGGGCTCGCCGCCCACCAGGTCAACGCGCACGGGATCGATCGGCGCGGCGCCGGCTGCGCCGTTGTC
>NZ_JADEWP010000229.1:0-3324 GCF_015207535.1 Cyanobium sp. LEGE 06143
AAATCCGTGTGGCAAGTGTGGTAGTTGTCAGGAAATCCTGGAAGGGCGTTTTGTTGACCTGATAGAGATCGATGCGGCCTCCCGCACCGGTGTTGACGACATGCGTGAACTGACAGACAACGTTCAGTACGCCCCCAGTCGCGGCCGCTACAAGGTGTACCTCATCGATGAGGTGCACATGCTCACCAACCAGTCCTTCAACGCCTTCCTGAAGACCCTGGAAGAGCCGCCCGAGCACGTGAAATTCCTTCTGGCTACGACCGATCCCCAGAAACTGCCGGTGACGGTGCTATCCCGTTGTTTGCAGTTCAACCTGAAGCGGATGACACCGGAGCACATCGTAGGCCACCTCAAGCACGTACTGACCGAAGAGCAGATTCCCTTTGAGGAGCCTGCGCTCTGGCTGCTTGCCCGGGCGGCGGACGGCAGCATGCGTGATGCCCTGAGTCTGACTGACCAGGCGATCGCCTTCGGCAACCAGAATCTGGCTGCCAGTGATGTCAGCAATATGCTGGGCACCATTGACCAGCGTGACATTGAACGCATCGTTACAACGCTGGTCGAGCGGGATGGCCCCGGTCTGCTGGCGGAGATCAGCCGCATTTCAGATTTTGCGCCGGATTACGCGGTCATTCTGGCGGATCTGCTATCGCTCTTTCACCGGGTCACCATGGAACAGGTAGTACCGGGCAGTGCCGACAATGCCCTGGGCGATGCCGCTCAGGTTCAGTCACTGGCAAAGCAGTTGAGCGCGGAAGACGCCCAGCTGTTCTATCAGGCGGCGTTGATGGGTCGGAAAGATCTGGCGGTCACGCCGGATGCCCGTATGGGATTTGAAATGACCCTGCTCCGGATGCTGGCTTTCCGGCCGGGGGCTGATCGCCGTGAGCCGCCAAGCATTGCCTCTGGTGGCAATGAGGGTCAGGCGCGCGCCGAACCGGAACCTGACCCTGCGGCGGTTCAGAGCTCTAAGCCCGAGCCCGACGCTGAACAAACGCAGGCGCCCGAGCAGAACCCTGAGCCAGTGCCGCAACCACAGCCAGAACCAGAGCCTGCGCCACCCCTGATGGAATCGCCCCCCTGGGATCCAGAGCCCGGCGACCCCGCCTTGAGCCTGGAGCGTGAAGAACCCGAGGCGTTTGCCAGCGAGATGGCACCAGAGCCAGGGCCAGGGTGAGCGCCAGGGCCAGGGCGGGGAAGCGCAGCAGCACAAAGCTCACGTCGGCGCCCAGCAGCGGCTCACGGATGCCGCTGGGCTCAGCCACCACCGCCAGACTCCAGAGACCCCAGCCCCGCCCCAGCACCAGGGCCAGGCCGAGCCCCAGGACGGCGTGCAGCAGTCGCGCCCCGGCTTCGGGGCGAAACCCCAGCAGCACGGCGGCCACCACCGCGGCCAGCAGCAGCGGACCGGGACTGAGCCCCGCCAGGCCGATCAGGCCGTGCAGCCGCTGCGGGTCGAAGGGCTGAAAGGCCAGCCTGGCCGTCAGGCCCCAGACCAGGGCCAGGGGAACCAGAGTGCCCGCCAGCAGCACAAGCAGCAGCAGGCCGTAGGGAAGCGTCGGCAGGGGCAGACGCCCCCTGGCGGCGCCGGGCAAACGCCAGAACCAGAGCAGCCAGGCCTGCAGCAGGGCCGTGAGGCCCAGGCCCAGGCCCAGGCCGAGCAGCTGCAGGCCCCAGCGGCGCAGCAGCACGGAGTCGAGCGAAAACTGGGAGAACCAGCTCCACTCCACCCAGAGCCGGGAGGCCAGCACCGCGGCGAGGCAGGCGGCCAGCAGCAGCAACGGCAGGCCGAGCCGCCACGGGAGGCGGCCGCGGGGTGCTGGGCGGTCGGAACGGGTCACGGGCTGAGGCTAGGCAGCCTGCGCAAAGCGACAAGCCCCAGCGGCAGAGCTCACCGGCTCAGACCCTGGAATTAATTCCGATCCCAGAACTCGGCATTAAAACGAGTCCCTGGAAGGCGCTGTTAGGGTTCGGCATCAACAACGGGCGATCGCTGTGACGGCCACCCTCTCCCGCTCCACCTTCACCGGTCTGCGCTGCAAGGAATGCGGCCACGCCTATGAAGCCGCCGCCCGCCACGTCTGTGAAGACGTCTGCTTCGGGCCCCTCGAGGTGGTGTACGACTACGAGGCGATCCGCAACAAGGTGAGCCGGGCCACGATCGAAGCCGGCCCCGCCTCGATCTGGCGCTACCGCGACTTCCTGCCGATCGAGGGCGACCCGATCGACGTGGGCACGGGCTTCACGCCGCTGCTCAAGGCCAACAACCTGGCCAGGCGGCTCGGTCTCAAAAGCCTCTACATCAAGAACGACGGCGTCAACATGCCGACGCTCTCCTTCAAGGATCGGGTGGTGTCCGTGGCCCTCACCCGCGCCAAGGAACTCGGCTTCAAGACGGTGAGCTGCGCCTCCACCGGCAACCTGGCCAACTCCACCGCCGCCATCGCCGCCCACGCCGGCCTCGAGTGCTGTGTGTTCATCCCCAGCGATCTGGAGCTGGGCAAGGTGCTCGGCACCCTGATCTACAACCCCACCCTGATGGCGGTGCACGGCAACTACGACCAGGTGAACCGCCTCTGCTCCGAGGTGGCCAACACCTTCGGCTGGGGCTTCGTGAACATCAACCTGCGTCCCTACTACTCGGAGGGCTCCAAGACCCTCGGCTACGAGGTAATCGAGCAGCTCGGTTGGCAGCTCCCCGATCACATCGTGGCGCCCCTGGCCTCGGGCTCCCTGTTCACCAAGATCCGCAAGGGCTTTGATGAGTTCATCAAGGTGGGCCTGGTGGATGAAAAAGCGGTGCGCTTCAGCGGCGCCCAGGCCGAGGGCTGCAGCCCCATCGCCCAGGCCTTCGCCGCCGGACGTGACTTCATCACCCCGGTGAAGCCGAACACCATCGCCAAGTCGATCGCCATCGGCAATCCGGCCGATGGCCCCTACGCCATCGACATCGCCAACCGCACCCAGGGCAGCATCGCCGCCGTGAGCGACGCCGAGATCATCGAGGGCATCAAGCTGCTGGCCGAAACAGAGGGCGTGTTCACCGAAACCGCAGGCGGCACCACCATTGCCGTGCTGAAGAAGCTGGCGGAGCAGGGCAAGATCAATCCCGATGAAACCACCGTGGCCTACATCACCGGCAACGGCCTCAAGACCACCGAGGCCGTGGCCGACGTGATCGGCGAGCCTTACACCATCGAAGCCCAGCTCGACAGCTTCAAGGCGGCCTGGCAGCAGGCCCAGGCCAGCCACGCAGCTTGAAGGTTCCCGCCCCGAGCAGGACAACCTGAAGGTTCCGGCCCCACGCCTCGCTGTGCTTTAGCC
>NZ_JADEWP010000230.1:0-3288 GCF_015207535.1 Cyanobium sp. LEGE 06143
CCACCAGCCAGGCTGCACCGACTAGTTCAGCCCGCTGCGGCGCAGGGTTCCCGAGGGTGTTGATCAGCGAGGCGGATCACCAGCGCGAAAAGCTCGAATTTGCCCTCGCCGTTGCCGTGAGCCGCGGCGACGCCGAGCGTTGCGAGAGCCTGCGGCGGCAGATCTCGGCCCTTGGAGCCGGCGGGGTGGAACCAGGAACCTGAGGGTTTCGGGTTTGTTCCAAACCCACAAATCGACGTTCTGGCAATAGCCATGGATGGTAGGATTGCACCAACTCTTATGGGCGTCTGGATCTTGCAATGTCCAGGCGCCTGAGTTTGTTGATGCAGTCATGGGGTGCCGGCGCTCTAGCGACCACTCCATTGTTTTCCGCCGGCTCATCGATCAGTTCCAGCTGGGATCGCGGCCTGGCTACTGACGCTGATCCACGCCGTCTCTTTGCGCCCACCCAGCCCGTTTCGGTCCTTTCTTCCGTCCTTGCATGACAGTCGCCCTTTCCCCCGATCTCCACGTCCGGCCACGGTCTGCCCTCTCCCCAGGGCGTCCCCAGTCCAGGCGGGTTCCCACCAACCCCCAGCCCGTTGCCAACATTCAGGTGCAGATCAGCCAGCTCGACACAGCGGCACGGCAGGCTGCCGCCGAGGGCCAGGTGGCCGAATCGGCGCGCCTGATCCTCGAACTGCTGAAGTCAGAACGGCGCCTGGCCAATACCGGGCCCCAGGTGCTGCAGCTGATCAAGCCGCGGGGTTGAGGGGCTTTCAGCAAGCTCGCTCAGCTGACACACCTGCCAGCACTTCCCGCAGGCGATCCGCCGCTGGGGGAACAGCCTGGCGGACAGACTCCCGACCGATTGCCTGCGTCTGGCGGGGCTGCAGGAAGGCGATCAGATCGACATCGTTGTTGGACCGGATGGCCGCCTGAGCCTGGAGCCTCTGTGCAAGCTGGATCGCGCTGCCCTGGCCACAGATCTGCGCCGGCTTCAGGCAACCATGCCTCTCACCCCTTCGGTGAACGAGGACTGCCGCGGCGGTGAACGCTGGTGATGCTGACCTATTGGTGGTCTATCTCGACACCAGCGTGGTGGTGGCCCTGCTGACCCCAGAAGAACGCAGTGGCCACGCCCTCGACTGGTTTGCGCAATCTCGCCAACCCTTGATCAGCAGCGACTGGCTGATCACCGAAACCCACAGCGCCCTGGGCATCAAGCAGCGCCATCACGGCCTCCGTTCTGAGGCACGCCTGGCCGCTGGGGAGCAGTTCGAGCGCCTGCTGCAGGGCGGAGTTGAACTGCGCTCGCTCGATCGCGACCGCTTTCACGAGGCGGCCGCGTTGCTCCTGGATCCAGTTCTCGGACTCGGTGCCGGTGATACCTTGCATCTGGCGGTGGCCCTGCACAGCCTCTGCACCGAGCTGGCCAGCTTCGAAGGCCGGATGCAGCAAGCCGCGGCAGCCCTCGGGATGAGGCCAGCATTGGAATAAGCCCACAATCCGTGGCAGGGCCTGCAGAGAAAAGCCGAACTCAGCGGGCATCAAGGCTGACTCGCACCGGCTCCAGCTGCTGGGGCCGAATGATGCGAGCTACGCCGAAATCAGGATCAACGCCCTTCTGAAATTCATCAAACCCATAGACAACTGCATCCCGCATTTCATCGACTTGATCGCATGGCCATGGAATTGGTAGCAAGACCTGGGGTTCCCCCGATGATTCAGAACGGTCCAGCCTCTGCGGCAGTCCCGCTGAGACAGGGCGTGACGTGAGACACCAGGGTTCGGATCGTCCCCTCCCAGTCATGGGTAGGCGCCACGTGAGATGTTTGGTCCTACAGCCAGTGTCAGACTGGTTTTTCTGTGGATTTATCAGGCCTGGACTGAAAGCGGGTGACCGGACTCGAACCGGCGACGTTCAGCTTGGGAAGCTGACATTCTACCACTGAATTACACCCGCAAGGTGTAGCCAACTCAGGCGTCCTGATGTTGTCTGCGTTGTTGGCTTGTTGAGACTAGCAAGGGTCATGATGCCTCCCTTGCCAGTCTCTGCGGCCGTTGCGGCAGCTCAGCCGGCCAGGGCCGCCGCGCAGGCGGCCACGCCGGCCCCCGCCGTTCCCCGCAGCAGGCCCAGGCCCTGCAGGGTGGCCTCGATCGCCGCGACGGCGGTGAGCACGTCGCGATCGGCCACGAAGCCGAGGTGGCCGATGCGGAACACCTGGCCCTTGAGGTGGTCCTGGCCGCCGGCCAGCAGGATGTCGAAGCGCTCCTTCACGGCCTTGCGCAGCACCTCGGCGTCGACCCCCTCGGGAGCCACGGCCGTGATCGCCGGGCTGCCATGGCCCTCGGCGGCATAGAGCCGCAGCCCCATCCCCTTCATGCCGGCCTGGGCCGCGCTGCGGTGGCGGGCATGGCGGGCGAAGATCGCCTCCAGGCCCTCCTGCTGCATCATCCCCAGGGCGGCCTCCAGGGCGAAGTACAGATTCACCGGCGGGGTGAAGGGATTGCTGTCGGCGGCGGCCGATTTGCGGTATTTGCCGAGGTCCAGATAGAACTTCGGCAGGTTGGAGCGCTCGTAGGCCGTCCAGGCCCGCTCGCTCATGGCCACGAAGCCCAGGCCCGGCGGCATCATGTAGCCCTTCTGGGAGCCGGAGCCCACCACATCGAGGCCCCAGCGGTCCATGGGCACGTCGCAGGCGCCGAGGCTGGTCACGCAATCGGCAATGGTGAGCGCGGTGCCGTGGGCGCGCACGTGGCCGGCGATGGTCTCCAGGTCGTTGATCACCCCGGTGGAGGTTTCCGAGTGGGTGAGGATCACCGCGCGGATGCGCTTGTCGGTGTCGGCCTCCAGGGCGGCGCGGAAGGCCTCGGGATCCAGCGGTTGGCCCCACTCGGCCTTCACCACCTCCACCTCGAGCCCGTAGGCCTTTGCCACCTTCACCCAGCGCTCGCCGAACTTGCCGTTGTCACCGCAGAGCACGGTGTCGCCCTTGCTGAGCACGTTGATGATCCCCGCCTCCATGGCGGCCGTGCCGCTGCCCGCCAGGGCCAGCACGCTGCCGCTGGTCTGGTGCAGCCACTGCAGCTGCTCGGTGGTGCGCTTGACGATCTTCTGAAAGTCGGCGCTGCGGTGGCCGATCGGATGGCGGCTCATGGCCAGCAGCACGGTCTCCGGCACCGGCGTGGGGCCGGGGATCATCAGGCTGAGCTTGTCCTGCATGGGTGCTGCGGAGCAGAGGAGGGGCGCGGCCGCGGAGCGGCGCAATCCACCAATGTAAAAAACTGACCACAGGGGCCCAACCC
>NZ_JADEWP010000231.1:0-3220 GCF_015207535.1 Cyanobium sp. LEGE 06143
GTCATCTGATTGCCCCTACTGCCATGGTCTCCGCTCTCAATCAAGCCGAGATTCTGATCGCCCTGGTGGTGGCGGCCCACGCCGGAGTTCTGGCCGTGCGGCTCTGCTTCAGCCTCTACAAGGCCTGAACCAACCCTTGGCAAGGGGGCCTGAACCCGTTAGAAGCATGAAGCACTCCTTGAGGCTTCTGCCTTGGCACCCCCGCTGCGGCCCCCAGCAGTCCCACGCCTGAGCGGGCCCGTCAGTGCACCCCGCCAGCAGATTGCCCTGCGACAGCGAGCGACCCCAGGCTCCCCGGCCCAAAAACCGTCTGGCTCCGACCCAACGCTCACTGACCCAACCCTCTCTGACCCAGCAGCCCTGACCCCTGTCTCCCAGGCGGCGCCTGCCGGTTCCGCCCTCGCCCTCTCTGCCGCCAGCACCCTGTCGCTGGAGCGGCGCGAGCTGGTCTGCAGCGTGGTGGGGCTCACCATCAAGGCGGCCCTGGCCATCGTGGCCGGGGTGAGCCTGGTGAGGCTGGCCATGGCCTACCAGGAACGCATGGAGCGCCAGGGAGAGCTCTCGGCCGTGCTGCAGATCGAGAAGGCCAAGCTCACCAAGGCCCGCGAGCGCTTTGACCAGCTGTTCACCACTGAAGGGGAGCAGCGCCTGCTGCGCGAACAGAGCCAGTGGATCGCCCCCGATCGCCTGCGGGTGGTGTGGAAGCAGGCCCCGTTTCCTTCTGTTGAGCAGGCCGGATCGGGCCCGAGCAAACCCTGACCCTGTCCTTAGGTTGGGCGCCAGTTCCTCTCCCCTTCCATGGCTGCTGCCCAGACCCCAGGAACGGTCCTGATCACCGGCACCACCTCGGGAGTCGGTCTCAATGCCGCCAAAGCTCTGCTCGATCGGGGCTGGACGGTGGTGACCGCCAACCGAGACCCGATCCGGGCAGCGGCGGCGGCCGAGTCGCTGGGACTGCCCTCCGACCGCCTCCACCATCTGCGCATTGACCTCGGCGATCTCGACAGCGTGCGCGCCGGCGTCGAGACGCTGGTGTCTTCCCTGGGCCTGCCCCTCGACGCCCTGGTGATCAACGCGGCGGTGTACAAGCCGCGGCTGAAGCAACCGGAGCGCTCTCCCCAGGGCTACGAACTCTCGATGGCCACCAACCATCTGGGCCACTTTCTGCTGATTCAGCTGCTGCTGAGCGAACTGCAGCGCTCCAGCCATCCCTCCCGGCGGGTGGTGATTCTGGGCACCGTGACGGCCAATTCCAAGGAGCTGGGCGGCAAGATTCCGATCCCCGCTCCCGCCGACCTGGGCGACCTCTCAGGCTTCGCCGCCGGCTTCAAGAGCCCGATCGCCATGGCCAGCGGCAAGGCCTTCAAGCCTGGCAAGGCCTACAAGGACAGCAAGCTCTGCAACATGATCACCACCCAGGAGCTGCATCGCCGTCTCCATGCCGACACCGGCATCGTGTTCAGCTCTCTCTATCCAGGCTGCGTCGCCGACACGCCGCTGTTCCGCAACACGCCCAGGCTGTTTCAGAAGATCTTCCCCTGGTTCCAGAAAAAGATCACCGGTGGCTACGTCACCCAGGCCCTGGCCGGGGAACGGGTGGCTCAGGTGGTGGCCGATCCCGACTTCGCCCTATCGGGCGTCCACTGGAGCTGGGGGAACCGGCAGAAGAGCGGCGGCAAGCAGTTCAGCCAGGAACTCTCCGACAAGGCCAGCAACCCCGACATCGCCCGCAAGACCTGGGAGTACTCCCTGAAGCTGGTGGCCCTCGATCCAGAGGCCCCGAGCTCAGAGCCAGACCCGTTGCCTGAGGGCAGCGCCGCCTCCGTCAGCGCCTGAGACGGGGTTGCCGTCAGAGGGGTTGTGGTCAGAGGGCTTGTGGTCAGAGGCGTCGCCGGAAACCGTCGTTGAAGCTGGCGGCGGGCGACTCCAGGCGGCTGAGCTTCCACACATTGCGGCTCAACCGGCGCGCCCGCAGGCCGCCCCGCTCCACCACGGCAGAGCCGGGGCGGGCGCCCAGCAGCTGTYTCGGGACGTGGTGTTTACCTGCCCATTGACCAAAACCTATCAGCCGGTGATTGTGACCGTTTCCGCCACTGACGACGCCATGCGCTATCGCCTCAAGGCCTACCCATTGGAGCCCAGGGAGCAGAGCCGGTTTATCTCGGACCTGACCGCAAGGGCGGCCGATGTCTGTGCCCGGGAAGGCGTTCGGATGGTATCAAAGCGGGTGACAGACGCAGCCTAGGGCTGCGTCCATTCGTCCACAAATTCCAGCAGGGCCCGGCCGGTTTCACCGGTCTGTTCAAGGTATTTGTCCCGTACCGGCAGGCTGGCTTGCCGGAATCGTTCCCGCTCCTCCTGGTTAAGCAGGATTACCTGAATTCCGCCGGTTTCCACCATGCGCTCCAGTCGCTGCTGATTAAGGGCTTCCTGGCTGTCCCAGGCGAACTCCGCCAGATCCCGCACCGCCTCGTTCAGCCAGGTGCGTTCCTGTTCGGGCAGGTTGTTGTACCACTGCTGATTAGACACCATCGAGGCGACAAAATAGGACGCCTGTGCCATGGTGAGGGTGGTCTGCACCTCGTGGAAGTCCATTTCCTCAATGGCAAACACCGGGTTGGTCTGGCCGTCGATCTTGCGTAGATGAAGGTCGCTGTAGACTTGTGAGTAGGGCGTCTGTACCGGTTCCGCACCATAGGCCCGATAAGCCTCGGCAGCCATGTTTGACGTCATCGTACGGATGCGCAGGCCCTGGAAGTCGTCTGGCGAGCGCAGGGGCTGATTGGCGGTCCAGGTCATCCAGCCTTCCGAAATAAAGCCCAGTAATTGCAGGCCGGTTTGCTGGTAGGGCTGCTGGAACTGTGAGATCAACTCCGGATCTTCCAGCAACTGCCGCGCGGCTTCCGGTTGCTCGGGCATAAGAAAGTGCAGGTTGAAAATGCCAGATTCCGGAACCGTGTCGGCCAGGTGGCCGGGTGAGGCAAAGGCCAGGTTCACCGAGCCATTGCGGGCCAGCTCGGTGAGCTGGGTGGATGTTCCCAGAGAACCATAGGGAAAAACATCCACTTCAATGCGGCCGTCGGAAAGTTCCTCAATGTGAGCCCGGAACGTCTCCGCGTACTGATGCTGCACGCTCCCCTCGATTTCCTCCAGGGCAAAACGCCAGGTAATCGGATATTTCTCCGAGATGGATTGCTGGCTGCTTTGGTCGCCGGGTGAC
>NZ_JADEWP010000232.1:0-3212 GCF_015207535.1 Cyanobium sp. LEGE 06143
ATCCCGCCCCATCCCCTCATCTGCGCAAAACTTCGTTACACTCTTCGAAACGAGAGGGTTTCATGGGTGAGTTCGTTGGTTCGGCTGGTGCGCTGGGTGTCCAGAGCGGCATGACCCTCATTTCAGGAGTGGTGAGCCTGCTGGCCCTGGGTCTGTACGCCCTGTTCAGCGACTCCAACGAAAACAACGACGATGATGACTCCAGCCCCGGTGGAGGCTTGATGCAGCCGGTGGCCTGAGCCCCTGGGTGGCTCCATCGCCAGAGGTAAACGCACCGCAGCCGCTGTTGCACCCGCAGGTTGAGCTGGATTTGATCACGGCGGGCAGCGCTGGCTTTCTGATCCATGGGGATGCCACCGACACCTCCCCTCGACCCCATCCCGCCGCTTGTGTTCTGAGGGCCGAACGAACCGCCGGGGCAGCGACTTCCCCTAGCTGATCTCCTGGGAGTCCCGGGCATAGGCCGTGGGAACCACCACCAGAAACAGCCACCACCACAGGGACACAGCCACCCCCAGCGGTGCGGTGAGCCACCAACGACCGAGCCACAGCCAGCTCAACACCACCACGACCACCCCGGTGAGCACGATGCTCCAGGGTTGACACCACCAGGGCTTGACAGACCAGAGGTTGTCGCCTGAGCCCCTGCTGGGATCAGTGTCGCTCACACCAGATCCTCAAGGTTTGGAGGAGGCTTCCAGGGCAGCCGGAACGTTGGCTTCACCGGGCCTGTAGGAGCGACCCACGGTGCTGGCGGCCTTCAGCTTCTTGCTCAGGGTGGTTTCGGCCACCCGGTACTGGGTGTCCTTGTTGGTGCCGAGATCCTCCAGGCTGAGGCGCTGCGCCTCCTGCTCACTCATCTTCGCCTGGACATCAGGGTCAATGCCGTACTTGTGGATGTCGCGGCCCTCGGGGGTGAGGTACTTGGCGATGGTCACGGTCATGCCGGAGCCATCGGAGAGGCCCCGCACCGACTGCACCAGCCCCTTGCCGAAGGTCTTCTGACCCACCAGCACGGCCCGGTTGTTGTCCTGCAAGGCACCCGAGAGAATCTCGCTGGCACTGGCCGATCCCTCGTTCACCAGCACCACCAGGGGCTTGTCGGTGAGGGCACGGCCGGTGGCCCGCTGGATGTCGGTGATGCCGTTGCGGGTCTTGGTGGACACGATCGTGCCCTCGTTCAGCCACTGACGCGCGATCTCCACGCTCGCCCCGAGCAGGCCACCGGGGTTGCTGCGCAGGTCCAGCACATAGCCCTGCACGTCCTCGCCCTCCATCTCCCGCAGGGCAGCCCGCATGTCCTTGGTGGCATTGGCGTTGAACTGCTTCAGGCGGATGTAGCCCACCTTCACCCCATCGGGCGTCACATTGATCTGGCTGTCCACCGCGTGCAGCTCGATCCGGTCGCGCTCCAGCGGCACACTCAGCGTCTGGCTGCTGCGGCGCAGGGTGAGGGTCACGGTGGTGCCGGCCTGGCCACGGATCAGCTTCACCGCGTCCTCGGTGCTCATGCCCTTGGTGCTGGCCCCGTCGATGGCCGTGATCACGTCCTTGGGCATCACGCCGGCCCGGGAGGCGGGCGATCCCTCGATCGGGGCCACCACCACCAGCTCCTTGGTGTCCTTGTCGAGGCTCAGCTGGATGCCCACCCCGGAGAGCTCCCCGGAGGTGTCGATCTGCATCTCCTTGAACTCCCGCGGATCCAGAAAGCGGGTGTAGGGGTCATCGAGGGTGGCGAGCATGCCCCGGATCGCGTCGTAGGCATCCTTGGGCGTGCCGTAGCTCTTGGCCAGCACATCGCGGCGCAGATCGCGCCACTGCTGCGGCGTGTACTTGCCGTTGACGTCGAGATAATCGCGGAAGACGATCTGCCAGGTCTGGTCGATCACCTCCTTGGGGCTGTCGGAGATACGGCCGACACCGCCGGGGGAGGTGACCGCCTCGCGCGCCATCACGGCGGTGGCAGCGCAGGCACTGACACCCACCAGCACGATCAGACTGGTGCGGCTGCGACCCATCGGAGCAGACCTGGAAGGCCAGGGAAACGTTCAGTCAAGCTAGCGCCGCAGAACGGGGTGCCCATGGAGGGGTGACCGGTCTGGAAAGGGAACCCTGATCACGGCCTTCAGGGATCCACCCAGCGGCCGTCCTCCTTGATCAGGGCGATCAGGGCCTCCACCCCCTCGGCCTCCGGCACCCGGCGGATCTCGTCGCGGCCGCGGTAGAGGGAGATGGTGCCCGGCGTCTTGCCCACGTAGCCGTAGTCGGCGTCGGCCATCTCGCCGGGGCCGTTGACGATGCAGCCCATCACGGCGATGTCGAGGCCGGTGAGGTGGGCGGTGGCGTTGCGCACCACGTGCAGCACCTCCTCCAGGTTGAACAGGGTGCGGCCGCAGCTGGGGCAGGCCACGTACTCCACCATCGTTTTCCTCAGGCCCAGGGCCTGCAGGATCGAATAGCAGACAGGGATCTCCTTCTCCGGTGCCTCGGTGAGCGACACCCGGATCGTGTCGCCCAGGCCTTCGGCCAGCAGGGTGGCGATGCCGGCGGTGCTCTTGATGCGGCCGTAGTCGCCATCACCGGCCTCGGTGACGCCTAGGTGCAGGGGGTAGTGGAAGCCCTCGGCGTCCATGCGGTCAGCCATCATCCGGTAGGCGGCCAGCATCACCGGCGCCCGCGAGGCCTTCATCGACACCACGATGTTGTGGAAGTCGAGGCGATCGCAGATGTGGATGAACTCCATGGCGCTCTCCACCATGCCCAGGGGCGTGTCGCCGTAGGTGAACAGCATCCGCTCGGCCAGGGAGCCGTGGTTGACGCCGATGCGCAGGCCCTTGTCCTGCTCCTTGAGCAGGCTCACCAACGGCTCGAGCGTGGCCTGGATGCGCTGGCCGATCGCCGCCACCTCCTCAGGGGTGAATTCGGTGCGGTTGGGATCGGGCTTGTCGAACACATACAGCCCCGGGTTGATGCGCACCTTGTCAACGTGCTGGGCCACCTCCAGGGCGATCTTCATGCCGTTGTGGTGCACATCCGCCACCAGTGGCACCGGCTGGTAAGTGTCTTCCAGGCGCTGGCGGATCTCCTTCACCGCCTTGGCATGGGCCAGGGAGGGCACCGTGAGCCGCACGATCTCGCAGCCCGCCTCGTGCAGGCGGCGGATGCCGGCCGTGGCGCCCTCAATGTCGAGGGTGTCCTCGTTGATCATCGAC
>NZ_JADEWP010000233.1:0-3209 GCF_015207535.1 Cyanobium sp. LEGE 06143
GGGCTGCCCGTGGCCCCGGGGGTGGGCTCGGCCATTCAGTCAGCGGCGGCGACGCAGGGCCAGCATGGCGGCTGCGCCCCCACCGATGGCGCTCATGCCCAGCAGCCAGCCCGTGGAGGGCCGCAGCGCCAGCGGACGGATCGGGCGGCTTGGGGCTCTGGGTTCGAGGCCGGGCGGCGGTGTCTGGGATCCCGGCAGTTCCAGGTAGTCGCGGTGGCCCGGGCCCCGGTCCACCTGAACCTCCCAGTCGGGGCTGGCCTGGCTGGGCAGGCTGAAGCGCAGGCGCCCCTCACCATCGGTGCGGCCCACTTCGATGGGCTCGCCGCCGGGGGGCATCAGCCGCACGATGGCGTCGTCGGCGGGCTCCCCGGTGCCGAAGCGGCTCTCCAGCAGGAAGTCGTTGTTCAGGGCCTGGACCCGATCCAGGCTGCTCTCGATGGCGTGGGCCCTGGCCGGCGGAGCACTGCTGGCCGCCCCCAGAACCAGGGCCGTGGCGGCGGCGAGCGCCGGAGCCAGGCAGGACAGCGACGTGCTGGCTCGCCAGCGGGCGACACGAAGCTCAGAGGCAGCAGCCATGGGGTCCAGTGGCATGGGGGCTGAAGGCGTGGAACAACGAGCTCAGGAATCCTGCCAGCGACTGTCGCGGCTCTGGCCCGCCTGCACCATCCGCACCATCGAGCTCACCATCATCGAGAGGGCGTCGTGGGTATCACCCCGACCAGCCAGCTCGGAGGCGAGGACGCGATCGGCGGCACTCGGGGCTGTGGTGGGGGCAGACAGCTTCACAGACAGAGTCACAGAATTCGGTGTGGCCGCTCGCGAGATCTTCGCAAATCCCTCCGGCAGATGAGCTGCCTGCCGAGGCTTTGTCAAGGTTTGTCGTGACCGTCCAGATGGGGAGCAGCCGGCTCAGTCTTGCCCAGCCAGTGCAGGTCCCGCTCCGTCAGCCAGCCATCGAAGGGTACGTCCCAGGGATCCCTGGGGAGCTGGTCGCACAGGCAGCCGGAGGGCAGCACGGCCAGGGCAGGCACCCGCCGCCAGCACTCCTGGCCGCGCAGGCGGTCGTACCAGCCGCCGCCATAGCCCAGCCGCACGCCCTGCCTGTCGATGGCCAGGGCCGGCACCAGCAGCAACGCCAGGGCTTCGGGCTCCAGCCTGCCCGCCCGCTCCAGCGGTGCGGGGATGCCGCAGGCGTCAGCGGCCAGGGCCTCCCCCGGCTGCCAGGGGCGGTAGTCGAGGCGGCCGGCGGCGATGGCCGGCAGGGCCAGGTGCCGGCACCAGGTGGGGCTTGTGGTCAGCAGGGGACGCAGGTCCGGCTCCCCCGCTAGGGGCCAGTAGAGGCCCAGCCGGCCCCGCCTCGTTGCCAGGACAGGGGCTCCGCCATCCTGCGGCCAGGAGCCCGCCTGGGCCAGCAGGACCTCCAGGTGCTGCAGCAACCCTGCGCCGCAGCCGGCCAGCAGCTCTCGGCGGCGCACCCGGAAGCTCGCTCTCAGCGTCTCTTTGCCGGCACCATGGGGCTGCTGCATCTGCCGGCCGTCTCAGCGCTGGAACCAGCCGGTGAGCGCCGCGGCCAGGGCATCGGCGGCATCATCCGGTCGGGGTGGAGTCTCCAGGCCGAGCTCCCGCATGACGGCCTCCAGCACCTCCGCTTTGTCGGCATGCCCATGGCCCGTGAGGGCCTGCTTGATCTGCATCGGCGGCAGCTCCACCACCGGCACCCGGAAACGGGCCAGGGTCATGATCACCACGCCCCGGGCCTGGACCACGGCGATCGTGGTGCTGGAGCGGTAAAAGAAGAACTTCTCCACCACGGCCAGATCGGGCCGCCAGGTGCGCAGCAGCTGCCTCAGATCGCCGGCGATCTCCACCATCCGCTCGCCCTCGCTGCGCCCCGGGGCCGTGCGCACGATGCCGCAGTCCAGCAGCTGCTGCCTGGGCTGCCCTGCCGGCCCGGACTCCTCGACATCAATCACGCCGTAGCCCACCCTTGCCAGCCCGGGATCGATGCCGAGGATGCGCACAGCCGCGGCCGCCTAGGCCGCCAGGGCCAGTTCGAACTGACTGCGGTCGCTCGGTTCGGCCCGCTCGAACACCTTGCAGAACACCTTCACCACCCGATCGCCCGAGTCGATCTGTTCCAGGGGGTCCTTGCGCAGGCGGTGGCGCAGGCAGCAGGCCGCCACCCGGGCCACGTCATCGTCGTCCACTTCGGTGCGCCCCTCAAAGGCGGCCAGGGCCCTGGCCGCCCGGTTGGTCACGATGTCGCCGCGCAGCCCATCCACGTTGAGGTCGCCGCAGATGGCTGAGATGCGGATGCGCAGGTCATCGTCGATGCGCACCTGGGGGAGCCTCTGCTGAGCCTCCACCACCCTGGCCTGCAGGGCCTCCTGACGGGCCTGGACGGCGTCGTTGAAGCCATCGGGGTCCTGGTCGAAGGCGGTGCGCTGATCCACCACCTGCACCCGCAGCTCCGGATCCCGCACGGTGCGCACCTCCACGCTCATGCCGAAGCGATCCAGCAGCTGGGGCCGCAGCTCGCCCTCCTCGGGGTTGCCGGAGCCGATCAGCACAAAGCGGGCCGGGTGACGCACGCTCACCCCCTCGCGCTCCACCGTGTTCCAGCCCGAGGCCGCCGAATCGAGCAGCACGTCCACCAGGTGGTCGTCGAGCAGGTTCACCTCGTCGACGTAGAGCAGGCCGCGGTTGGCCTTGGCCAGCAGGCCGGGCTCGAAGGCCCGCACCCCCTCGCTGAGGGCCCGTTCGATGTCGATGGTGCCGCAGAGCCGGTCTTCGGTGGCCCCCAGGGGCAGATCCACCATCGGCACCTGGCGCTGCTCCACCGGCAGCTGCTCGCCGGCCTCGGCCCGCTGGCGCACCTCAGCGCTTTGGAGGTCGGGGTCCTCCGGAGAGCTGTTGTAGGGATCGCCTTCCACCACGGGAATGCCGGGCAGCAGATCGGCCAGGGCCCGGATCGTGGTGCTCTTACCCGTGCCCCGGTCGCCCATGATCATCACGCCGCCGATGCGCGGGTCGATCACATTCAGCAGCAGGGCCAGCTTCATCTCCTCCTGGCCCACGATCGCGGTGAAGGGGAAGACCCGGCGCTTGCGGGCTTGCGTCACGGTTGGCTGATGGCTGGGGTCGGAGGGGATTGTTTCACAGGCAACAGGCTGAGCACCTGGGGCSSGGTGGCGTCGGCCGGGTTGATC
>NZ_JADEWP010000234.1:0-3206 GCF_015207535.1 Cyanobium sp. LEGE 06143
GTGCAGGATGGTATTCTGCGCGCATCCTCCGATGCAAACCTCGGCGCTGGTCCCCTCCGCATCGGCAACGCCGTCTTCCAGGCGGGTGCTGACATGGACTCCAGCCGCGAAATGTTTGTCGATCACGCAGGCTCGCGCGTTGATGTCCAGTCTTATGACGTGAGCTGGACAGGACGTATTGCCGGTGACGGCGCTCTGAACCTTCTCGGGAATGGCCTTCTGGTCCTGACCGGTGAGAACACCTATGCAGGCGGCACCTATGTGGAGGCAGGCACGCTCGCAGGCGCCGCCGGTGCGCTCCAGGGCGACATCGCCAACAACGGTATGGTCGAGTTCCGCCAGGCTGAAGATGGTACCTATGCCGGCGCAATGACCGGTGAAGGTGCCCTGCGCAAAACCGGCGCCGGGGTTCTGCTTCTGACAGGCGCAAACAGTTATCAGGGCGGAACGGAGATCGCCGAGGGCGCCTTGGCGGGAACTTCTGACTCCCTTCAGGGTGATATTGTCAACAATGCAAACCTGATCTTTATGCAGACAACGGACGGTGAGTATGCCGGCACGGTGTCAGGCAACGGAATCTTTCGCAAACTTGGGGACGGTATTCTGGAACTGACCGGCCTTAACACCTATTCGGGCGACCCCGTCGTCATGCAAGGTGTTCTGGCAGGTAATTCCGCTTCGCTCCAGGGCACCATCTGGAATGGCGCCACGGTCGAATTCCGGGAAACGGACGCGGGAGCCTATGCCGGTCAGATGTCGGGTGAAGGCACCCTTCGCAAGACGGGCGAGGGCGCTCTGCTGCTCACCGGAGCAAACACCTATTCAGGCGGTACGGATGTCTCGCAAGGGACGCTCATCGGCGCTGCCGGTGCCTTGCAGGGGAATATCAGCAATGCCGGCATTGTGGAGTTCCGCCAGGTGCAGGACGGGCTTTTTTCCGGTAACATTTCCGGCAGGGGCAGGGTCCGCAAGACCGGCGCGGGCGTTCTCCTGATGACAGGTCAAAACAGCTACACCGGCACCACGGAAGTGGAAGAAGGTACGCTGATGGGGGCGGCTGCGGCAATCCAGGGCGATGTCCTCAATAACGGCAACGTCGTCTTCCTCCAGACTGACGATGGTACCTTTTCCGGCAACATGTCCGGCGAAGGTGCCCTTATCAAGTTGGGCGAAGGCCGTCTTGAGCTGTCCGGTGAAAATTCCTTCACCGGTGACATCACCGTTCTGGAAGGGGTCCTGGCAGCCAGCCATGATGCCAATCTTGGCGCAGGGTCGCTGACCATAGGAAACGCCGTGTTCCAGGCTGCTGACGATATGGAAATCAGCCGTGAGCTGATCATCGATCACGCCGCCTCGCGGATGGATGTTCAGGAAAACGAAGTCATCTGGAACGGTGTGATTTCCGGTGACGGCGCTCTGAACCTTCTGGGGCAGGGCCGTCTGGAGCTGACCGCCGAGAACACCTATTCAGGCGGCACCTATGTCGAACAGGGCGTGCTCGCAGGCGCGGCCGGCGCGATCCAGGGCGATGTCTGGAATGATGGCACGGTCGAGTTCCTCCAGGATGAGGATGGCGAGTACACCGGAACCATCGTTGGAGACGGGGCGCTGCGTAAACTTGGCAACGGTCTTCTCAGGCTCACGGGCCAGAGCGGTATCGCCGGAAACACTTTTCTTGACGAAGGTAGCCTCAGTGTCGACGGCCTTCTGGGAACAGAGTTGTTGATGGTTGCCAACAACGCCTCTCTCCTGGGTAACGGGGGTATCGACGGTTCCGTCATGGTTCTGTCGGGGGGCACGCTGAAACCGGGTAATTCCCCCGGTACGCTCTACGTCAGCGGGGACGTCACGTTGTCTCAGGGTTCCGTCCTTGAGGCCGAGATCGATGGGCGGGTGTGGAGCGCAGAAGGTGGCGCGGGTTCGTATGACCGCATTGTCCTGACCGGTGAAGGCGCCACCTTCAGTGCCGGCGGGTCAATCAATCCGTTGCTGCGAGGCATCAACGGTGACGCCACGAATGCCTTTACGCCAGTCATCGGCGACGTGTTCACGATCGTTTCAGCTGACAACATAGCCGGAACCTTCGACTCCATCGTCCAGCCCCAGAGCGGACTTGCGCCGAACACACGGTTTAAAGTGCTCTACAATCCCGACACGATCCAGCTGACGCTGGTGGCGCGCAGTCTGGCCACCCTTGCTCAGGACAGCGCGCTTCGCTCGAACGCAGTGGCCTTCGGGACGGCGCTTGATCTTGCGTCTGCCTATGGCGAACTGGCCAGCGGAGAGCTTCTCCCGCTCTTCGCAGAGTTTGATGGCATGACCCAGGCTCAGGTGGCAGGCGCGCTTGCGTCCCTGTCCGGCGATATGCACGCGCATATCCTGGAGAGCACGGAATCGATCCTGCGCGCATCGGACGAGATGGTCATGACAGCTGCCTCCGGCGGCTGGATGATAGGGGGTGTCGACCGTGAGCTGAACGATGGCACCCGCGTCTGGGGCCGTGCGGAAGCCAGTGTCTCAAGCTATGATCCGGATGCGGCTGGCTTCGGCTTTGATGAGGATGTATATGGCCTCACCCTCGGCGCCACCATCCTCAATACGCCTGAAATTCGGGCTGGCGTTGCTGGCAGCTACAAGACTGTCGAACTCTACAATGACACGGCCAACGGCGCGACCAGCCACATGCTGTCGGTCTATGCCTATGGCAGCCGCACCGTCACGGCTCGTCTTACGCTTTCGGGTCTTCTGGGCTACACGGAGGCTTCGCCAAAAGTCAGCCGCGTCACGCCGCTGAGCAGCGGTCTGGCCTTCACAAAGTCCGGCAAGCCGGTTTCCACGACGCATGCGCAGCTGGAAGCCCGCTACCGGCTGGTGAATGCCGGCGAGACCAGCGTCTACGCCATCGGCGGCCTGCGGACGGCTTTCATGAATACCGGCGCCTATCGCGAGACCGGCAATATCGATCATGCCAAGCTGACCCTTGAGGCAGAATCCCGCCACACTACCCAGACGAATCTGGGCGCAGAAGTAGCCCGCTTTGTGGCGGGAACGGACTTCTCCCTCTTCGGCACCTGGGCACGCGACATAGGTGACGATCCGACGGTTGAGCGCGCTGCCAGGCTGGGAGAGGCGGTATGGCAGATCCAGTCGACCGATCGAGACCTCGACACCTTCACCTATGGCTTCAACGCCAGCCGGAACATCAA
>NZ_JADEWP010000010.1:0-26587 GCF_015207535.1 Cyanobium sp. LEGE 06143
GTCGAACAGCCCGCTGAACAGTCCTGGCAGCTCACCGCGCCCCTGACGCGCCGCACCCGGCCCCTGGCCGGCCATCGCCTGCTCCTGCTCGGGGATGCCGCCGGCTATGTGGAGCCCTTCACGGGCGAGGGCATTGGCTGGGCGCTCACCGCGGCGCTGGCCTGCCTGCCCCTGGTGCGGCGGGGGTTGGTGGAGTGGGACCCGGCCCTCGCGGATGACTGGCACCAGCAGCACCGCCACTGGGTGGCGCGCCGGCAGACGGTCTGCCGCGTCCTGGCCCTGCTGCTGCGCCATCCCACGGCCACCGCGGCGCTGCAGCGCACCGCCGCCCTGCTGCCGTCCGTGGCGGGGCCGCTGCTGCAGCGGGTGCAGCACACCGCTCTGCCGCCGCTGATCTCCACCCCAGCGGCGCCTTCCCCCCTGGAGGCGGCGCCGTGGCGATGACCCTGCTCGGCCTCGGCACGGCGGTGCCGGAGCTGCGGCTCAGCCAGGCCGAGGCCCTGGCCCGCGCCCCCCAGATGCGCGGGGCCAGCCCACGCCMGCAGCGGCTGCTGCGCCGCATCTACGAGCGCTGCGGGGTGGACAACCGCCACTGCATCACCCCCGATGACGACCCCAACCCCAGCACCGCCGTGCGCATGCGGCGCTATGGCCCCGCGGCGCTGGAGCTGGGACTGCAGGCCAGCCGCGCGGCCCTGGCCGAGGCCGGGGTGGCGGGCACCGCCATCACCCATCTGGTCACGGTGTCGTGCACGGGCTTTGCGGCGCCAGGCTTTGACCTGGCTCTGGTGGCCGGTCTGCCCCTGGCGGCGGACGTGGCCCGCACCCATGTGGGCTTCATGGGCTGCCACGGCGCCCTCAATGGCCTGCGGGTGGCGCGGGCCTTCGTGGAGGCCGATCCCCGGGCCTGCGTGCTGCTCTGCGCCGTGGAGCTGTGCAGCCTGCACCTGCAGGAGGGCTGGAACCCCGACCACATCGTGGCCAACGCCCTGTTCGCCGACGGCGCCGCCGCCGTGGTGGCCGTGGCGGGGCAGGGCAGTCCAGGCAGGGAGGCGCCCAGGCAGGGAGGTCTGCAGCTGCTGGCCAGTGGCTCCACCGTGATTCCGCACACGGCCGGGGCGATGGCTTGGCTCATCGAGGACCACGGCTTCTCCATGGCGCTCTCGGCGCGGGTGCCGGCAGTGATCCAGGCGCAGCTGCGGCCCTGGCTGGATGGCTGGCTGGCCGGGCTGGGCCTCAGCCTCGAGGCGATTCGCCACTGGGCCGTGCATCCCGGCGGCCCCCGCATCCTCACGGCGGTGCTGCAGAGCGCCGAGCTCGATGATGAGCGCCTGGCCGTGTCGCGGGCGGTGCTGCGCCGGTTCGGCAACATGTCGTCCGCCACCCTGCTGTTCATCCTGCAGCGGTTGCGGCAGGGACAAGGCCCCGGCCCAGGCCCCTGCCTGGCCCTGGGATTCGGTCCGGGGCTCACCGTGGAAGCAGCCCTGTTCGGGGTCGATGGCGCCACACTGGCCCGTGACCCCACACCCCCAGAGGCCCTCCGGGAGGCCGTCGACTGCGATGAGCAACTCTGAGCGGCTGCAGCTCCTCTCCCTGCTGCAGGAGGCCCCCCGGGGCAGCGCCCACCGCCGTGATGGCGAGGTGCGGCCGTTGATCACGGCCCTGGAGGCCTCCTCGCCGGCCGATCTCCAGAGCGATGCAGCCCGGCAGCAGTTGGAGGGGGTGTGGGAGCTGCGCTGGAGCAGCAGCTCCCAGCCCTACCTCAAGGCCTCCCCCTGGCTGCAGAACCTGCAACTGCTGGCCCCCTCCCAGGGGAGGGCCATGAACCTGTTGCTGCCGGCGGGGCCCCTGGCCCCGCTCGGGGGGATCGCGGTGGAGGCGCGCATCGCCATCAGCTCGTCCCAGAGGGTGGAGGTGCGTTTCCAGCGGGGCGGCTGGCTGGGGCCCGCCCTGGGCCAGACCCGGCTGCAGCTGCTGCGCCGCGTGACGCCAGGCTTCCCGGCCTGGCTCGACATCACGGTGCTCGACGATCAGTTGCGCCTCTGCCGCGGCAATGCGGGCACCCTGTTTGCGCTGCTGCGCCGCGACGACCTCAGCCTGGAGGCCCTGCTGCCGGCTCCCGCAGCCGTTGCAGCGTCCCCAGCCCCTGGCTGAGCGTGGCGGCGCTGGCCCCGGTGCTGCCCAAAGGAGTTGAGGAGCCTGAAGGGCGATCGGGACCCAGCAGCAGCTGCAGGCCGCCCTTGGCAGGGCTCAGCKCCACGCTGGTGCCGACGTCGGAATTAACAAAGCGCYATTGGCCCATGGGGTAGAACCCTTGCGGTCCGGTCCCTAGGCCTAGCCCGATGGCCAGGCCCCCGGCTCGATGGCTCCCCAGACCCCCGCGATGGCTTGATGACAGCAGCTCCCAGCGCCACGGCGCAGACGCCCCCCAAGGCCGGCCGGATCTTCAATTACATCGGCCGCAACAACATCCGGGGCGATTTCTACGGAGGGCTCACCGCCGCCGTGATCGCCCTGCCGATGGCCCTGGCCTTTGGCGTGGCCTNNGRNGSMSKRCSCGRYSGCSSSRCTGNTSSTCGGCAKCGWKCNTSGGCSWGRTSMYGGMCCKSWWYKKSSGCMSGSCKRYSSTGMTCTCSGANGNCYCRCNCGRSCCCWTGNNNACSSKSSYSWTCWSCGCCGTGCTGGCCACCCTCACCACCCGGGCGAGCAGTCCGGCTGAGGCCCTGGCCATCGCCTTCACCGTGGTGATGCTCTCGGGGGTGTTCCAGATCCTCTACGGCGTGTTTCGGCTCGGGAAGTACATCACCCAGATGCCGTACACGGTGATCTCCGGGTTCATGAGCGGCATCGGCACGATTCTGATCGTGCTCCAGATCGGGCCGCTGCTTGGCCAGGAGCCGCCCCTCGGGGGGGTGATGGGCACCCTGCGCAATCTTCCCCAGCTGCTGCAGGGCATTCAGCCTTTGGAAACCCTGCTGGCGCTGCTCACCCTGCTGGTGCTGTGGTTGACGCCCGAGCGGATCAAGCGTCTGATCCCCGCACAGCTGTTCGCCCTGATCGTGGGCAC
Source organism: Cyanobium sp. LEGE 06143 (assembly GCF_015207535.1). Classification (NCBI taxonomy): domain Bacteria; kingdom Bacillati; phylum Cyanobacteriota; class Cyanophyceae; order Synechococcales; family Prochlorococcaceae; genus Cyanobium; species Cyanobium sp. LEGE 06143. The sequence goes on from NZ_JADEWP010000010.1 coordinate 3,068, forward strand.
AATTGTCTCCCTGGTGGCCTTCGGCGGCGTGGAGTTGCGCCGCATCGGCGAGATCTCCAGCAGCCTGCCCCAGTTCACCCTGCCGGCCCTCTCGGCTGATGTCTGGCAGTTGGTGCTGGTCAATGCGGCCCTGCTGGGCATGCTCGGTTCGATCGACTGCCTGCTCACCTGCCTGGTGTCCGACAGCCTCACCCGCACGGAGCACAAGTCGAACAAGGAGCTGGTGGGTCAGGGGGTGGCCAACATTGCGGCGGGCCTGTTCGGGGCCCTGCCCGGCTCGGGGGCCACCACCGCCACGGTGGTGAACATCCAGGCGGGCGGACGCACGGGGCTTTCAGGGGTGCTGCGGGCCGTGATCCTGGCCGTGCTGATCCTGGCGGGGTCGGGCCTGGCGGCCCAGATCCCCCTGGCCGTCCTGGCCGCGATCGTGTTCAAGGTGGGCATCGACATCGTGGACTGGGGCTTTCTCGCCCGCGTCCCCAAGCTCTCCGGCAAGGGCGCCCTGATCACCTATGTGGTGATCGCCCTCACCCTGCTGGTGGATCTGATGGTGGCCGTGGGGGTGGGCATCTTCATCGCCAACATCCTCACCATCGACAAGATGAGCGCCATGCAGACCCGCGGCGTGCGGCTGGTGAGCACCGGTGACGACGCCGGTGAACTGACGCCGGAGGAACGGCATCTGCTCAATGCGGCCGGGGGGCGGGTGCTGTTGTTCCAGCTCAATGGTTCGATGATCTTCGGGGTGGCGAAGGCGATCAACCGGGAACACAACGCCATCGGCGACTGTGATGCGGTGATCTTCGACCTCAGCGAGGTGGTGCATCTGGGGCTGACCGCTGCCTTGGCGATCGAGAATGCCGTGGAGGAGGCCATCGAAGTGGGCCGCAACGTGTATGTGGTGGGAGCCCGTGGCACCACCCTGCAACGGCTGGAGCAACTCAAGCTCTATGAACAGCTTCCCCCCGATCACACTGATCTCGACCGGTTTCAGGCCCTGAACCATGCCGTTTTGGCCCTGACCCGCCAACCGGGATGACGACCAGTCCCAGGCAGCGCGCTTAAGCTTCGCCTCCGGCCTTGGGACATCGGCATGGATTCTTCCGGTGACCAACCGATTCCTCCTTCAGCCGGCGCCGTTGGTGCAGGTCGTTCAGAGTCCAGCGAACGGGAGGTGCGAGAGCGTGTTGATCGCACGCTGGCCCAGCTTGAGGCACTGCAGGCCCAGTGGAGCGGCAACGACCAGCAGATCGACGCGCTGCTGGAGCAGGCCCTGAAACGCATCAGTGCCCTGCTGGCCCTGATGAGGCAGTCGCTCGTTGGGCTCGAGGGAGTGTCTGACGATGAACGCTCCCTGGCCGTGTCGAGCCTCGACGGAGCCGAAGCGCTGATCTCCCTGGCTGGCAGCTCCAGAGAAGGCTCAGTGCCACGGCCGGACGATCCTGGTGCTCGGCTTCAGTATGGACTCAGTGGCCTTGATCTGCTCCAGAGCGGCTGGCGATGGAGTCGCGTCTGCTGCGATCGCTGCAGGCTCAGCGGCATCAGCAGCCTGACTACCGCGAAGCGCTGCATCAGCTCAGCATCGCCGCGTATCGCTGCCGCTACCTCCTCAAGGGTTGCCGGCAGAGCCTGATGCAGGAGCTGCTGTTGTTGGCCATGCAGCTGGAAGACATTGCCAAGGGTTTGAAAACCGATTCAGGCGATCACATCCAGTTCTGGTCTGGCCGCCTTGATCAGGTGGAGGATCGCCTTGAATGGGTTGGCTTCAAGCAGCGTCGACCATGGTTGCCGGTGCTGAATGTGCAGAAACTGGTCAGGAGGGTCAGAATACTGCAACGCCAGGAGTCCGTTCAGGGAAGGATGCTGGCGGGGCTTGGGGTGTCGTTGACCATCTCCGTGCTATTTCTGCTGGCGACAACCACGGCGACAACGGTGCTTGGAGCCTTGTCTGCGATCAACACGGCGAACAGGCAAGCCGAGCTCATTGGCAATTACCAGGATCTCACCGTGGAGGTGAAGCGACTCTTGGACATCAATAACCAGAACAGAGATATCGATGCCAGCCTCGAAGCCCTCCAGCCTTCGATTGAACTGGCAAAGAAACCTCTTTTGGTGGAACCTGAGCAAGCTGAACAGCCTGCCGCTCAGCAGCCTGGAGTTGAGAACCAGCAGCAAAACATTCGAGTGCTGGAAAATCTCAATAGAGAGCGCAATCTTGTGTTGGGTGAGAAAGCCGAGAAGGACCGTGAGTTCAGCCGAGCAATTTCGCGACTTACTCTGCTGTATGAAGACATCACCACAACTGAGTCTCGGCCCCTGCGGCCTGCTGAGGAAGGGCTGCCAGGCAAACCGGCCGAGTCAAACTGGTATGGCGTTTGGATCGACACCCTGGCCGGGCCATTGCAGGATCCCGTTCTGCTGAAGCATTCGCGTCGCCTTGCCATTGCCGCCTTTGCCGGTGCTCTGGGCAGCATCATGAGCATTTTGATTCGGTTGGATCATGTCGATGAACAGAATGTGAGGAACCCCTTTGTTGTTGGTGCACTCAAGCCGGTTATAGTTGCCGTTTTTGGAATTGTCATCTTCATGGTTCTCACCACAAATGTGATTGACTTCATGCCAGCTAACTTCCGCCTCCATGACCACACGGTCCAGAGCATGGATGCTTCAGCTTCTGGCCCAGCCAGCCTGGCGGCAGGGGTTGATCCGCTGGGCGATCTAGACTCACAGGAGCTTTACAAGATCTTTCTGGTGGCGTTCATTGCTGGATTCAGTGAGCGTCTGGCAGGGGACACCCTCCGATCTGTGGGCAGGAGGTGACTCTCCTTCGCTGGGATGGTTCTGGAGCAGATGGCAACAAGCTCCGCATCGGCTACTGCTGTGCAGGCACGTTGATCCCACTGCACAACGCCATCCCGTGCCAGCACGGCCTCAATCGAGCCAGGTTTTCTCTGGGAGACCCCGACGTGGAGTCAATCTGACGTCAGGCCTCCAGCAGGTCTTGGAAGCCCCGGCGCACGATCTCTGGGATCAGGGCGCCTGCGGTGCCGCACTCCTTGAACTGGCTCAGCTCGGAGCCACCACGATGGGTGAGGATCATGGTCGGTGTTCGGTTTGTTGGTTGTGCTCCGAACAGGGTCACAGACTGGCCCACTCATTGCCAAAGCTGAGATCTCAGGGAGGTGAGCCGTGAGCCCCAGCTAAGCAGGTGCTGATCCTACAGATTCACACCACTACCTGGGACGCCCCAACCGCACTGCAGGAACGTATTGCTGGTATAGAAGAAGCATGTGTCATGTTCGAGCTAAACAGGCGATTGTGTCTCACAACACGCCGGAAACGTGTGCCTTGGGCCATCAGAGCTCGGTCCGCACTGGTGCGAATTGGCCAACTGGTGGCTGCTGTAGACAGGGATTGGATTCGTTGCTGAGTCGAAAGCCCATACCATGACCCTGTCGGATAATCCAGGCTTATCTGTAGGATTTGCAACTCTTTGTCCATCAAGCGCCCAACCCCATTGAGATGGAATTAATGTCACCCAACCTTTGCTGCTGCCAGTCATGTCTGCCTGTTGAGAGCCCCTAGCCCCTCTGGGGATTCAGCCTTCACGGTCTGGTGCGGTCGTCAGCTCCCATGCGCGATCTGAACCTGACTGGATGGGTTGGAGCGAACCGTCCATGGCCTCATTCCCTTTTCCCGTCAAACCACCACCTTTCACTGAAGAGACACACGGCGGGGTCTTCCCCTGTAGGACTTTCTCAGCATTCTTCTGGTCAATCAGCATGGCTCAAAAGCTCTGTCTTTGGGCCCGTTGAACGTCTCTGGTCTGCGTGCTCAGAATCAAGCACGAGGAGGACCCCTTGGGTTTRTCTTCCCTCCTGAGCTCCCCCCACCCCCGCATGACTGAAATTCAAACGGATGGTGACTTTTCCTGGCGTTGTTGCAGCCCCCCCTGGGCTCCAAAATCACGGAGTGTGGTTCTGCTCCATTCTGTGGCGATGACGGCATCTCCGGTACTCACCTGTAGAGGCTTGAAGACAAGCTCTGAAACCAGGCAATCTGGTTGCAGACTTGTCAGGAATCCTTCCACGACGACCTGATTTCTCAGCGACCTCAATCACTAAACCAACAGAGGATTTGAATTGTCTGACTTTCTTGAGCTTTTCATAAAGCAGATTCAGTCTCCAACCCTAGGCTTCCTGATCGGTGGCATCGTTGTCGCCTCATTCGGTAGCCAGCTGGCAATCCCGGATGCCATTTACAAGTTCATCACTTTCTTCTTGCTTTTGAAGATTGGTTTGAGCGCAGGTATTGCGATTCGCAACTCCAACCTTGCAGAAATTCTGCTGCCAGCCCTTGCCGCTGTGCTGATCGGCATCCTGATTGTACTGATTGCTCAGTACACTCTCGGTAAGATGCCAGGCATCAAATTCACTGATGCCATCGCAACAGGTGGACTTTTTGGCGCTGTGAGTGGTTCCACCCTCGCCGCCGTTCTGCCCCAGCTTGAGTCGGCAGGAATCCAGTACGAGGCTTGGAGCGCTGCCCTTTATCCATTCATGGACATCCCGGCGCTGGTGACGGCGATCGTGGTGGCTAGCGTTTACACAGGTCGTAAATCCGCTGACACGTCCGAGAAAGTCGAAATCTGGCCGATCATCAAAGACAGCCTACAGAGCTCTGCTGTCACGGCGATGCTGCTTGGTGTTGGTCTTGGCATCTTAACCAGGCCTGAGCGTGTCTATGAAGGATTTTTCGATCCTCTCTTCCGCGGCTTCCTTTCGATCCTCATGATCATCATGGGTATGGAGGCTGCACAGCGTATGAATGAGCTGCGCAAGGTGGCCCAGTGGTTTGCCATCTATGCCTTCATTTCGCCTCTACTTCATGGTTTTATTGCCTTTGGCGTCGGCCTGATCATTCACAAGATCACTGGCTTCAGTATCGGTGGCGCTGTTGTGCTGGCTGTGATCGCTGCATCCAGTTCTGATATCTCTGGGCCGCCGACTCTTCGAGCGGGTATTCCTACCGCGAATCCCTCCGCCTATCTAGGTGCCTCCACTGCCATAGGAACGCCAGTAGCGATCGCTATCGGCATTCCGCTCTTCATCGGGCTTGCGGAGTACATGCTTGCCCAGTAAGCCTAGATACTAGGTTGTTCACCATGCTTTCAATCTGAGGTCCTTTTCCATGAGCCAGCCAGTCTTTAAGTTGATCATCATCACAGAAGAAATTCTGCTCAAGAAGATCGCCAAGATCATCAAGGCAGAGGGTGCTACCGGTTACACCATCCTTGCGGCCGCTGGTGAAGGCAGCCGCAATGTGCGATCAACCGGTGAGCCTAGTGTGTCGCATACCTTCTCCAACATTAAATTCGAAGTGTTGACATCCAGCCGTGAAATGGCTGATGCCATCCAGAATAAGGTGGTCGAAAAGTATTTTGATAACTTTTCCTGTATTACCTACATCTCTACGGTTGAGGCTTTGCGAGCGCACAAGTTCTGATCTGATCCTGAACTATTTCATCCCTGCGATGTGCCCTTGCACCGCAGGGATTTTTCATTTCAGCCCATGCCGTGCTCATGGCTGACTCTCCTCCTGGCCGCGCTCTTCACTGAAGTGGCCATCCAGGGGGTCGGCCGCCACCCCTTCCACCTCCCGCAGGTAGCGGGCCAGCCCGTCACTGTTGCCTTGGGTCACGTGCATCTGCTGGGCCTGGCTCTGGCAGCGGCACGACTGCAGGGTCATGGGCTAGTACTCAGCCGGGCGTAGGCCAGCACCAGGCCCGCGTGCATCAGGGCAAGAACGAGCAGGCAGAGCGCCAGTGGCACCTGGGTGGTGTCGGGCAGCCAGACAACCGTGCCGACGAGCAGGGCCGTTCCTTCCAGCTGCAGGAAACCGGTGAGGGCTGAGGCCTGGCCCGCCTGGGCGGGGAAGGCCTGCATCGGCAGGGCATGGCCGATCGGCGTGATGATTCCGCCGCCAACCACCGCCAACAGCATCGGGGCCAGCAGTGAGAGGGGATCGAAGCGGCCGCCAGCCCCAGCAGGAGCATCATCATGGCCCAGGTCGTGATCCTGGCTACACCGGTCCAGAGCAGACGCTGCTGACCGAGCCGCACCACCGTGCGGCGCACGCCGAAGGAACCGAGCAGATAGGCCCCGCTCAGGGCGAGGGAGAGATTGCGGCATAGCCAGCCACCACGCCGGTGGCGAGTATGGCGATCAGGGCTGGCAACAGAAAGCGCCGGTCCCGAAGCAAGCGCGCGTAGTCCCGCACCACCACGGCCAGCTCCCGGGTCGGTGTGATCGGGCGGGAGACCCTGGGGGGCAAGGTTTCCCCCCAGAGCTCGGGCCAGGTAAGCCAGCACGAGTGAGCCCAGGAGGGCCATCAGAGCAAAGTCGGCGCGCCAGGAGGCCACGCTGGCAATCCAGCCGCCCAGGAACGGCGCGATGCCGAGGGCCAGTGCGTAGCTGATTGCCGCCAGTGACATCGCCTGGGCCAGGGAGCGCTGGCTGAGCACATCCCGCAGGCAGGCCCGCGACACGCTGGTGTCGTAGCCGGCGTCCACCCCCTGGATCAGCCGCAGCACCAGGAACGACCCGGATCCGGGCACCCCGGTGAGCGCGATCGGCCGGCGCCCGAAGCGATCGGCCTGGGGCCCCCAGAACAGCTGGGAGAAGCCATAACCAAGGACGTAGGCGGTGATCGACTGCTCAGCGGTGGCGGTGCTGACCCGAAAGTCGCTGGCCATTGCCGGCAACGAGGGCAAGGTGATGAACAGGGCCGATTGTCCCAGCGCGACGCCCAGGCAGGCGTAGCTGATCTGGGCGACTCCTTAGCCTGATCTCCTTCCGGAGCTGCATCCGGGCCCAGGTAACGGGTTCACGGGTCATCCGGCCGGAGATCGGTGCAATCAATCATGGGTTGGCATCACTGTTGGTGAGCCCCAACAGACTGTTGGCGAGATGCCATGAGGGGCGAGGTTGTTGTAGCTCCTGCTCGCAAAGAACCACGGTTCACCTTGCCTTCGGAGATGAAGACCATTCCGCCGCCCGCCACCCACAGTTACGGGACCAAAGCGTGAGAGCGGATCGACCGGCAGCCTTTGCACGGGCTTGAGCGCATTGTCTGAAGGCGCTGCAGATGCCTGCGCCGGAGCATCGGCTCAGCCGACCACGGGCCAGCAGCACGTGGAAGCGATCAGGGCCTGGTCCTCCATCCCCTCGCAGCGGCGGATCTCGGCATGCCGGGCCTCGGCCACGGTGCTGTGCAGCCGCTCACCCAGCGCCTGCCGCAGCAAGGCGCTGGCCTCGAATGCCGCGGTCGCGGCAGCCAGGTCCAGGGGCAGGCGCGGCGCCGTGCCCCCGTCCTTGCGGCCGGGATCCCCCGAGACGGGCGCCGGCAACGGTCGAGGTGTCTGCAGCGACGCTTCGACCACGGCCATCACCGCGCCCAGCAGCAGGTAGGGATTGGCGCTGAGATCACTCACCTTCAGCTCCAGGTGGGCTGGCTCCCCTGCCGCTGAGGCTGGAATCAGCCGCAGGGCCGCCTCCCGGTTCTCCACGCCCCACACCTGGAACGGCGCTGCCCAGCGACCGGGCGCCAGACGGCGATAGGACACCCCCAGGGCACAGGCCAGCGGCAGCAGGGCCGGCAGCTCCTGCAGCAGGCCCGCCACGAGGGCTTCTCCCTCGCGGGTCAGGCCAGCAACCCCGGGGCCGCCCCCGAGCAGGTGCCGTCCCTGCCGCTGCAGGCTCAGGTGCAGGTGGCCGCCATTGCCCACCAGCTCCGGGGATACCAGCGGGCTGAAGCTGCAGCGCCAGCCGAAGCGTTCACTCACCCGCTGGATCAGCAGCCGGGCGGCCACCAGGCGGTCGGCTGCCTCCAGGGGCGTGGCCGGGGCCAGGGAGAGCTCGAACTGACCGGCGCCGTACTCGGGATGGAGCTGGAGCCAGTCGAGTGAGGCCCCATCCAGGGCCTCGGCGAGGGCTGCGAGGTAATCGAGGCCCTCCACCAGCCGATCGGCGCCGTAGGGGCCTCCCGGCACGGCGGGTCTCCAGGCACCGTCAGGGCTGGTGCGCCCCACCATCCATTCGATCTCGAAGCCCGCCAGGGTCTCCAGCCCCTGGTGGCTGAGGGTCTGCTGCCACCGGCGGCAGAAGCTGCGCTGATCGAGGGCGTACGGCTGCCCATCCAGGCCGCGACGCTCGCCGGCCGCCCAGGCCCAGCCGCTGGTGAGATCCAGGGCCCTCAGGCTGCTCAGATCCGGCACCAACCGCAGGTCGCCATCCGGGCGCGCCAGCGACTGGAGCGGGTCGATCGCACCGGTGGCTCCGAAGGCATCGGACACCGGCGAGAACCCCACCCCCGCACGGGCCACCTGCACCAGCCGCTGTACCGGCACCCCCTTGGCGAGCACGGCGCCGCCGTGGGTCACGAAGGTGATGGCCAGCCGGCGCAGCCCCTGCTCCAGCAGGTTGGGCAGCAGATCGGCGGCCTGGGCTGCGGGTTCCAGGCCCTGGGCTGGGATGGCGCCAGGACCTCGGACGGCTCCCCCCGTGATGTCCCCGCTGGTTTCGGAGCCGGAGCCGGACATCGCCATGGTCTCGGGCAGCGCGAAGAGTTCCTCGAATCATCGCCGCAGCGCCACCATCGCGGGCACTGATGGCAGGATCGCGCCATGGCCACCACCGCCCTCCTGCTCGTGGACCTCCAGAACGGCACCTGTGGGCCAGGGCAGGCGGAGCGGCGCCCTGAGTTTGATCGCCTCTTTCACGAGCGCACCCTGCCCCAGGTGCAGCGGGCGCTGGGGTTATGTCGTGGGGCCGGGGTGGAGGTGATCCACACCGTGATTGAAAACCTCACCGCCGATGGCCGCGACCGCAGCCGTGATTACAAGCGCTGTGGGATGGGCTTCCCGCCCGGCTCCTGGGAGGCGCAGGTGATTGAGCCGCTGGCACCGCTGGCGGGGGAGATCGTGCTGCCGAAGAGTTCCTCTTCACCCTTCAGCTCCACCATCCTGGACTACCTGCTTCGCAACCTCGGCATCGACGAGCTCCTGGTGGCTGGCATCCTCACGGACCAGTGCATCGACCACACGGTCAAAGACGCGGCCGACCGCGGCTACCGGGTGACCTGCCTCAGTGATGCCTGCATGGCCGAAAGTCTCGAGCGTCACGCGATGGCTCTGCAGTGTTTCAGCGGCTATGGCCGCCAGCTGGAGGTGGCCGCCTGGGCGCAAGAGCTGGGCTGAGACAGCCTGCTTCCTCCCTCAGCGGGGTGCCGGAGATGGTGCGTTCCGGGCAGGTGCCTGCAGCCGCAGTCCCACCACCTCGCCCCTGATCCCCTGGTCGTACTGACTCAGGAAAGTGTCCGCCTGCCAGCTCGGCGGTAAGTCGTCCAGAAGGGCAGCCACATAGGGATGAAGCTGGGCTTCGGCACCCTGCAGGGTGTGGGCTGGGTACATGCGCAGCTCGCCGCGGCACACCCGCAGCAGMTCGGCAAAGGCCTGCCGGTGCCAGGCCAGCCCCAGGCCGGGCTCCTGCATCAGGCCGCCGTCGCTGACGGGGGCGTAGGCGAAGAGCAGGCTGCCGCTGATCACCAGATCAAAACTCCCATCAGCGAACGGCAGCGACGGCAGGCTGGCCGCCAGGTAGTCGGCGGGATAGTCGTTGCGGTCGCGCTGGAACTGGCGAAAGGCTTCCAGCTTGGCGTTCAGATAACTGGCGTGATCGAAGCTCTCGCGAAAGGCGGCATCGCCCGGCATCTGGTCTTCCACTGCCTGGATGTCGGCGCGGGTGCGGGCTTCCAGCACATCTGGCGGGAGGCCATAGCTGGGATCGACGGCGGTGGGCCTGGCGCCGATCCGGCGCAGCAGGGCCGTGAGCGAACCGGGCCCGCCGGGGCAGTCGAGCACCTTCAGGCCAACCAGGTGTTGGGGCTCAAGGGCCACCATCGCCAGCAGCTCTTCGCCGGTGCGGCCGAAGGAGAGCACGCGATCAAAACGCATCGGAAGGGGGCGAGCTGGGGCTCCAGGCTGCACGGGCAGCTGCAGGGGCGATGGGAATGCCATCTTGCCGTGGGCGGCTACCGCTCCCTGCAGAACGTGGTGCTTCCCCAAGACCGGCTGGTGCCTGTATCCAGATGTCTTACTCAATGAGTCTTGTGACGCCCCCACCAAGGCAGTGATGCATGACATCACTGCCTCCCTCCTCGTTTGCATGGCCACCGACCTTGTTGTGGCTCAGAACAACTGAGAAATGCTGCCCCTATTTCTTCGGGACACCACGCCGAAACAGAAGGCCGACGGTGGCTCCCTTGATGCCCTGATCGCATGGGCTATGAAAAAAGGTGCTTGTCCAGGCAGGGTCGATGGTTTTCAGTAGTGGCTTGACATAGGGGTGGAGGACAGCCTCGCTCCCGTGCTGCGTGTGTGCGGGATAGACACGCAGCTCGCCCGCTGCCACCCGCATCAGTTCACGCAAAGCCTGACGGTGCCACTCCAGCCCCAGCCCTTCTCCTGCCAGTAGCCCTCCGTGGGCAGCGGGGGAATAGGAGAACAGCAGACTGCTGCTCAGAACAAGGTCGAAACGTTCATCGGCAAAGGGCAGGTTCGGCAGTGAGGCTGCGATGTAATCGCCTGGATAGGTGGCTCTGTCCTCGAGGAATTGCTGGTAAGCCTTGAACTTTGATGCCAAGTAACGACGTTGTTCAAAGTCTGACCGGAAGATCTCGTCACCGGCGATCTGATCGGCAACGGCCTCGATGTCGCGAAAGGTGCATGTCTCGAATTCGTCGAGCGGGAGGGCATATCCAGGATCCACGGCTGTTGGATGGGCGCCGTGCCGTCGCAGGGCGGCGCTCAGTGAGCCTGGACCTCCCGGGCAGTCAAGAACGCGGAGGCCCTCCAGGGAGGCGGGCCGAAGGGCGAGGATCTCCAGCAGTTCCTCTCCTGTACGGCCGAAGGACAGGATTCGAGGAAATTGCATCTTGGACTTTCACCGGTTCAGTGGAGTAACACGGGGTCTGCCGTTGCGGCTGACCTGTTCGGGAGCTCACTGCGGCGCGCTGGCCTGGAGTTCCAGCACCGTGGGCCCCACCCAGTAGCTGCCGGAGGCGGACCGAGCCGCTTTCATCTCCGCCTCCGCTCGGGTGGCCTGCTCTTCACTCCAGCGGCCCTGGCGGATCAGTTCCCTTCCGTAGATCCTCACGAACCGTTCCAGCCACTGGGCCCACGCATCGCCGGCGCGGCCCAGCACCGGCAGCGGCCGCAGCGCTTCGATCCGGAAACCGCGGTCGGCCAGCAGGGCCGGCAGCCGACGGTTCACGTTCGGGTCACCCCCCGCTCCGCGGAAGCTGGCCATGGCGGCTGCGGCGAACTGGCCGATGGCATCGCCATGAGGGTGGAGTGCGAAGGTCTCCCAGTGCATGTATTCGTGGGCCACGAACCGCCCACCGGGCCGCAGGGAGCGGCTGAGCAGAGCGAGGAGGGGATCCAGCACCGGCAGAAACATCGCCACCCAGCGACTCCAGGCCAGATCGATGCCGGACGCGGCCAGGGCGTCGACGGCCAGGTCGTGCTGGCGCACTTCCAGCCAGGGCAGCTGCCCACGACCGGCAGCGGCCCGCGCCGCCTCCACGTAGGCAGGGCTCTGCTCCAGGGCCAGCACATGGCCGCGGGGGCCCACCGCACGGGCCAGCGCCAGGCTGCAGTCGCCTGACCCGGCTCCCAGGTCGAGCACCCGCCATCCCGGCCTCAGTCCGGCCCGCCGCCACGCGGATCGGGCCGACGGCAGCCAGAGCTCATGCTGCCGCCGCAGTCGCTCCCGCTCCTCCGGATGGGTACCGAGGACGTAGGCATTGGCGGCCATGGGCCCGGCTCGGCGCTCAGCAGTCAGCTTCGCAGCGGTGCGGGAGCCGCGAGCAGGCCAGGTGCCGATGTCCGACCCATGGCTACAACGGGCGGGAGACCACTGGGCCTCATTCACGGACAGTGGGCTTGGAGCAGCGATGGCGGCAGCGGATCTCAGAGCCTGGCTGGGCGGGCCGGTCCACTACCCGGACCCGGCCATCGAGGTGATCGCGCCGGCATTCCAGCGCTATGTGCTCCCCAATGCCGCCGTGGAGCGGATCCACACCGGCGCCCGCTGGACGGAGGGTCCGGTGTGGTTCGGCGATGGGCGCTATGTGCTCTGGAGCGACATTCCCAGCAACCGGATGCTGCGCTGGTGCGAGGACACGGAAAGCGTGAGTGTCTTCCGCAGCCCGTCGGACTACGCCAACGGCCACACCCGCGACCGCCAGGGCCGCCTGATCAGCTGCGAGCACGTCACCCGGCGGCTGACCCGCACCGAGCACGATGGCTCCGTCACCGTGCTGATCGATCGCTATGGGGGCCGGCGGCTGAACGCCCCCAACGATTTGGTGGTGCACCCCGACGGCCACATCTGGTTCAGCGATCCGGGCTATGGAATCATCGTGAACTACGAGGGTGAGCGGGCCGAGTTCGAGCTGCCGGCCAACGTCTACCGCCTCGATCCGGAAACCGGTGAAGCGAACGTGGTGGCGGGCACGATCGAGAAACCCAACGGCCTCTGCTTCTCCCCGGATCACCAAAAGCTCTACATCACCGATACGGGCGCTTCCCACAAGCCGGGCCATCCTCGGCAGATCCTGGTGTACGACGTGATCGAGGGGGCGCGGCTGGCCAACGGGCGGGTGTTCTGCGACATGGGCCCCGCCATGGCCGATGGCCTCACCTGTGATCTGGATGGCAACGTGTGGGCGAGCTCCGGCTGGGCCGACCCCAGCCTCGATGGCGTGGCCGTGTTCTCACCCGACGGGGAGCTGATCGGCAGGATCCACCTGCCGGAGGTGGCCTCCAATCTCTGCTTCGGCGGGCGCCGGCGCAACCGCCTGTTCATCACCGCCGGGCAGTCGGTCTATGCGGTGTACGTGGAAGCCCAGGGCCTGCCGTTCCCTTAACGGCGCAGATCTGCAGCATGACGACACTCCTCGCCTTCGGCGCTCACCCCGATGACATCGAGATCGGTTGCGGCGGCACCGTGCGCAGGCTGATCGAGCAGGGCTGGCGGGCCGTGCATGGGTGCGTCACCTCCGGTGAGGCCGGCAGCAGCACCATCGATCGGGCCACCCTGGCGGCCACCCGGGAGCAGGAAGCGCGCCGGGCCGCGGAAGTGCTGGGCTCCGAGCGCGTCGAGTTTCTGCGGGCCCCCGATGGGCTGACGCAGTATTCGCGCGAGCAGAAGATCGACGTGATCGATCTGATCCGCGCGGTGCGCCCGCAGATCCTGTTCGTGCATGCCAGCAGCGACGCCTTCCCCGATCACCGCGTGGTGCACGAGCTGGTGATGGCAGCCGTGGCCGGTGCCGCGGGGCCCTGGTACCAGGAGGCCAAGGGAGAACCGCACGTGCCGGCCACGATCCTCGGTTACGAGGTGTGGCATCCGCTCAGCACCCATCAGCTGGCGGTGGACATCAGCGCCACGGTGGAGCGGAAGCTGGAAGCCCTCCGCTGCCACCAGTCCCAGATCGAGCCCACTCACTACGACGAGGCCTTTCTCGGGCTGGCGCGCTACCGCGGTGTGATGAGCTTCACCGGCACCTATGCGGAGGTGTTCGAAGTGCTGTGCACACCCCTGAGCCTGCCCGCCGGGCTTGCCTGACCGCCCTGTTGCGCTGAATCCGTGCACCCCGCTCTTCCCACCCAGACCGCCGTGCTCGTGGTGGGCGCCGGCCCCACGGGGCTGCTGCTTGCAGCGGAGCTGCAGCGCCGCGGGGTGCCCACCCTGCTGATCGACGCCCGCGCCGAGGCGCTGCACTGGGACCGCGCCACGGTGATCCATGCGCTGTCGCTGGAGCTGTTCGAGGCGCTGGGGCTGGAGGAGGCCTTCCTGGCCGCCGGCTGCCGCCAGCGTCGCATCCTGATCCATGCCGACGGCCGCCGGCTGGGGGAGGTGGACCTGGCCGCAAGCGGCAGCCGCTATGGCTTCAACCTCGGCCTCTCGGAGGAGGTGACCGAATCCATCCTCACGGGCCATCTCGAGCGCCATGGGGGCACGGTGCACCGCTCCTGCCGGCTGCTGGGCCTTCAGCCCCACGGCGGCGGCGTGACCGCCACGATCGCCTGCGGCGAGCAGGAGCACACCGTGGAGGCCCGCTGGCTGGTGGGCTGCGACGGCCTGCGCAGCAGCACCCGCGAGCTGAGCGGCATCGGCTTCCAGGGCCATGCCATCCCACGCTCATGGGCCGTGTTCGATGCCACGGTGGAGGGCTGGCCCCACGCCTACGAGGTCAACGCGGCCTACCTCGACGCCTCGCCACTGATCCTCACGGCCCTGCCCGGCCAGCACTGGCGGATCTACATGCGGCCATCTTCCGAGCAGGGCGATCTGGTGGCGGAGGCCACGGCCGTGCTGCGGCGCTACTTGCCGGCGGCCCGCTTCCAGGGCGTGGAGAACCCCAGCCGCTTCCACTGCCACACCCGGGTGGCGAGCACGTTCCGGGTCGGGCCGGTGTTCGTGGCCGGCGATGCCGCCCACGTGTGCTCCCCCGCCAAGGGCCACGGCATGAACTGCGGCCTGCAGGATGCCGCCAACCTGGCCTGGAAGCTGGCGCTGGTGCACCACGGCGCGGCGGCGCCGGCCCTGCTCGACAGCTATGAACAGGAGCGCCGACCCGTGGCCGAGCAGCTCACGCGCCGCAGCGAGGCCGCCGACCAGGCCCAGCTGCTCGAAGGCAGCGGCGAACGCTCCGCCCGCGATGAGGCGATCGCCGCGACGCTGGCCGACCCGGCGGCCTGCCGCCAGGAGGCGGTGGCGGAAGCGGAGCTGAACGTGAGCTACGCCGGCTCGGCGATCACCGCCGGCACCGGAGAAGCACCCCTCGGCGCCGGCCAGCGGCTGCCCACCACGATCGCCCTGCCGCCCGGAGCTGGAGCCACCCATCTGCACCAGCTCACCCACCGGCTCTGCCACACGCTGCTGCTGCTGGCTGACCCCCGGGCCGATCCGGCGGGACTCGCGGCACTGCGGGCCGAGCTGGAGGCCGACACGGCGGATTCACCGCTGGTGGAGGCCGTGGAGACCGTACGGCTGGAGGAGAGCTCCGGGCTGGGCCTCGGCCCCCTCACCCTGCTGTCGGTGCGGCCCGACGGCTTCATCGGCCTGCGGGCCGACACCTGCCACCGGCATGCGCTGGGGCGGTACCGGCAGCTGGTGCTGGGCCGATGATCCGAGCAGCGGGATGCCCAGCGTTGCCTTCAACTCTTCGCCCCTGGATGGCCGTCCTGGCCTCTATCTGCCTCGTGTGTCCCAGCGGCAGCCTTGCCGGTGACCAGGAGCCGCAGAGCCAGCGTTCCGTGCTGGAGCTCTACCGGCACCTTCATGCCAATCCCGAACTGAGCCTCCAGGAGAACCGCACGGCATCGCTGCTGGCCGCCGCGGCCCGGGCCGCGGGATTCGAGGTCAACGAGAACGTGGGGGCACCAGCGTGGTGGCCGTGCTGCGCAACGGCCCAGGCCGGTGGTGATGATCCGCACCGACATGGATGCGCTGTCGGTCAGCGAAGCCACCGGCTGGCCCTTCGCCTCCCGGGTCCGATCGACCAACCAGGAGGGCCAGCCTGTCGGCGTGATGCATGCCTGCGGGCATGACACCCACATGGCGGCCTGGGTGGCCACGCTGCGCCGTCTTGCCCTGGCGAGGCCTGACTGGTCGGGCACCTTGGTGATGATCGCCCAGCCGGCCGAGGAACTGGGGCGCGGCGCCGGGATGATGCTCGACGCTGGCCTCTTCCGGCGTTTTTCGAAGCCGGATGTGGTGCTGGCGTTTCACAACAGCGCTGCTCTGCCAGCGGGGGTGATCGGCGTGACCGAGGGCTATGCCCTGGCCAATGTGGATTCCGTGGACATTCGCGTGAAGGGGAAGGGTGGGCATGGCGCCTATCCCCACACCACGCTGGATCCGATCGTGCTGGGCGCCAGGATCGTGCTGGCGCTGCAGACTCTGGTGAGCCGGGAGATCAACCCGCTGGAGCCGGCGGTGGTGACCGTGGGCAGCTTCACCGCCGGAACCAAGCGCAACGTGATTCCAGACGAGGCGTTGCTGCAGCTCACGGTGCGCAGCTACAAACCGAAGATCCGGCAGCAGCTGCTGGAGGGCATGGCCCGCATTGCCAGAGGTGAAGCCATCGCCTCCGGGGTTCCCGAGGATCGCCCGCCGGAGGGCACGATCACCAAGGAATCCACTCCCGCCACCTACAACACGCCTGAGCTGGTGCAGCGCTTTCGTGAGCTGATGGTCTCCCGGGTTGGCAAGGACAGGATTCTCGCTGTGGATCCGGCGATGGCCGGAGAAGACTTCGGCCGCTATCGCCTCAGTGATCCTTCCATCCGCAGCCTGATCTTCTTTGTCGGGGGCGTGCCCGCCGAGCAATGGCAGCAGCACAGCTCAACCGGTGCGTCATTGCCGTCCCTGCACAGTGCTGAATGGGGGCCGGACTACGAGACTGTGATCGAAACGGCCTCCGATTCGCTCACCACCCTGGCCCTGGACCTCTTCAACCGTCCCGCTCCAGCCAGCCGATCGTGAGGTCGTCCGCATCCTCCTGCAGGTAGAGATAGCCGCTGCCATCGGCCATCACGATGACCCGGTAGTTGTAGGGAACGCCCTCGCTTTGGCGCTGCACCACGGTGGCCAGGCAGTCGTCGCCCTGCGGCTGGCGCCAGATCCCGGTGATGGTGGTCCCGGTCGTCAAGCTCAGGCTGTAGCGGGGCCGGCCGGAGGCATCCAGCACGGCCTCGGCATCATCGTGGAGCCTCTGATCACGCGCCGCGGGGCCGGGATCCTGCTGTTGCGCTCCAGCCACCCCCTCTCCAACAACACGTGGCGGGCCGGTGGCCGCCAATCCACAATCGTTGATCCTGTCGATCCGTCCCTGCTGTGGTGATCCGCCCATCCCGCCTGCTCCCGCTGGCCCTGGCCCTCAGCGCCGCCGGATCGGCCACACCGGCACTGGCGGACAGCACCGAAGCCACCTGCATCCTCAGCCGCCACGACCACACGATCCCGGTGGAGAAGGGGGCATGCCGGTTCAGCCAGCGCCAGGGCAACGTCAACGTGCGCTTCGGCGACTGGGCCTTCAGCTTCCCCAGCGCCGAGCAGGACAAGACCTACCAGCGCAGCAACACCACTGAGGGCATCCGCTTCAACCGGGAGGGGGAGTACACCCTGCAGGTGCTGTGGGATTCCGCCCAGGCGGCGATCCCCAAACCCCAGGGCTGGGCCACCGACAACTTTTTGCTGGGCCGCTGGCAGGGGCAGAGCACGGCGGGCCGGGCGGTGATCGATGTGCTCACGGTGGAACCCGATCGGATCCGCTGGGGCAACCAGGCCAACGGCCGCTGCGACAGCGACTACAGCGTGGAGCACCTGCCCTGGGGCCGGGGGGGTCGCTATCCCGATCAGCTGGTGCTGCCCAGCCAGCCCACGGATGTGGTGGTTGGTGTGGCCCGGCTCACGCTCAAGCCCT
Organism: Cyanobium sp. LEGE 06143; assembly: GCF_015207535.1. NCBI lineage: Bacteria > Bacillati > Cyanobacteriota > Cyanophyceae > Synechococcales > Prochlorococcaceae > Cyanobium > Cyanobium sp. LEGE 06143. Next base: position 20,621 of record NZ_JADEWP010000010.1, read on the forward strand.
CCCCCTGCAGCACGGGAGATGCGGTGATCCAGCTGGCGATGCCGCTGGATGGCTCCGGTGAGCTGGAGGTGGTGACCTACGACGCCAGGGGAAAGCTGACGGGCCAGTACGGGGCTTTCACGCCGCTTCCCTCCTCCAAGCCGTGAAGAGCCGCAGGAAGCACTTCGGGCTCAGCGCGCCAGGCCAAGAAAGACGAGGATCGAGCGATTCAGGCTCACCAGCAGGTTGCCGTCGAGCTGGCCGATCCGGCTGCCGAGGCGGGCACAGCGAACGGTGGTGAGCTTGTCCAGCATCAGCCAGCTATGGCTGGAGAGGCCATTGCGGCTGTTGGGATCACGGGTGAGAGAGCAGATGGTGATCGAGTCCCGCTCCGCGAAGGCATCGTCCTGCACGATCAAGGCAGGCCGCGGCTTTGTGGTGTAAGAGCCACCTCCGGCGACGGTCCATATTTAGCCCCGATTCATTCAGAGCAATCATCTGGCCAGTAGGACGTGGCATCCACGAAGGCCTGATCGTCAGCCTCTTGATCACTTGCGTTGGTGACCAGGCATTGCCTGCCGCCGGGCCTCGGCGGGCGAGCTGGTTGGCGGGAACAGGTCCGGCCTCAACACCTTCTTGGCATCGAGAAGGAGTCCGGCCTGAGGGGTTGACATCTATACGAGCATCTTCCGCTCAGCGGTAAGAGTTGATCGCCAGGATCGAGCAGTTCATGGCGGCTTAGAACAGACCAAGGCCCCGTTCTACTGGCCCCCCACAGCGGACTCAAGCCTGGAGAAGCTCCAGCGACTTTGCTCGTCAATCTCCGGAACAGCCAATCAGTGGGCCTCTGTTCAGGAGCCGTCTCATCCATGACCGGATGGCCCCCCGGGTGCTGCCCTGGGCTGAGCCTGACCCCATACGATCTGCCCAGCGCGCGGGCACCACATCACCGCCATGACCAACCCCACCCTGCCGCCGATCGCCGGCCACGAAGCCGAGATCCTCGCTGTGGTGCAGCACCCCGGTCCGGTGTTCCTACCGCGCAGCAATCTGAGCCTGGAGCGGATCGGCTCAGGTTTTGCCTGCACCCTGCACCAACCCCCCCGTCACCAGGAGGCCCTGCTGCACCTGCTGCTATTGGAAACCAGTTGCTTCCGCTACTGGGGCCAGGGAGTCTGGACCGACTAGGCCCGCGAAATTCGCCGCCGTGGTGAGGCCGCGTCGCTTAGGCCGCCAGCCGTGGCAGAGGGGGCGAACCTGCGGCAGGCCGCGCAGGGCGTGGCGCATCTCGTGTTCTTCGCTGGCATAGTCCATCGAGGCGATTGGCGCGCTTGCTCCGCCGCACCCCAGCACCGCCATGCTCCCATGCGTTAAGTAGCATATCCGTGTACTGGTGCATGGGTTGGCCATGGGCTGAGCTGGGCGAACGGCTTCAGGCTTGGGGGTTCTCCTGGCAGGGCCTGCGGGACAACCGCCACGGCGAATGGTGCCTGCTGGCGCAGATGCTGCTGATCAGCGCCCATTGGCTACCGCCCACCCCTACTCCGGCTGCCCTGGGGATCCACTGGCCGATGGCGGTGCGCGTGGTGGGCGGCATCACTGTGGTGGTGGGTCTTGTCCTGGGCGCCCAGGGCACCGTCAGCCTGGGCGAGAGCCTCAGCCCCTTGCCGGAGCCGATGCCGGGCGCCGTTCTCGTCACGGAGGGGGCCTACGGGCGCTGCCGGCATCCGTTGTACCAATCGCTGCTCACCTGCTCCCTGGGTGTCGCCATCGCGCTCGGCAGCCTGCTGCACCTGGGGTTGCTGCTTGCGTTTGTGGTGGTGTTAGGCCATAAGGCGCGGCGGGAGGAGGCCAGGCTCATTGCGGTTCACCCCGACTACGCGGCCTACCGGGCCTCCATGGCGGCGATCGTTCCCCGGCTCCCCTGGCTGGACTGGCGAACCGCTTGAGCCGCTCCCAGCTCAGCCCCGAGGCCAGATGGTGTGGAAGTGATGCACCGGTCCGTGCCCATGCCCCACAGCCAGGCCATCGGCGGCGGCGATGGCGCCTTGCACGTAGGTATGGGCGCGGCTGACGGCGGTGACCAGATCCATCCCCTGCGCCAGACCGGCGGCAACGGCAGCTGAGAGCGTGCAGCCGGTGCCATGGGTGTTGGTGGTCGCCTGACGCGGCGCCGCCAGGCGCAGCACGGTGCTGTTCGTGACCAGCAGATCCAGGCATTCGGCACCCTCGCCCCGGCCTCCCTTGATCAGCACTGCGTGCGGGCCAAGGTTGATCAGGGCCTTGGCCTGGTCCAGCATCGCGACCTCGCTGGTGGCCACCGGCGCGTTCAGCAACGCGGCCGCTTCGGGAAGGTTGGGGGTGAGTAGCTGCGCCCCGGGCAGCAGGCGTGTGCGCAGGCAGGCGACAGCGTCTGGCGTCAGCAGGGCATCACCCGATGTCGTCACCATCACCGGATCAAGTACCAGTGGCAGCGAACTCCCGGCCCAATGGCCGGCCAGATGGTCTGCCACCGTGTTGATCGTGGCGGTGTCACCCAACATGCCGATTTTCACGGCACGGACATCCAGATCAGCGAACACCGCCGTGATCTGTGCGGCGATCATCGCCGGGCTGGCGGGCTCCACCAGGGTCACCGCGCAGGTGTTCTGTGCCGTCAGGGCGGTCACCACGCTGGCGCCGTAGACGCCCAGCGCCGAGAAGGTCTTGAGATCGGCCTGAATGCCGGCACCGCCGCCACTGTCCGAGCCGGCGATGGTGACTGCGATGGGGGCCATGCCCGCCAGCATGGATCAAGTCCTTGCCCAGCTGTGATGGCGCCGCCCCGCCTTCGCGCAGGGCAAGGGGCAGCACACCGAAGTCCAGCACCACAGGCCGCCGGTCCAGAGCCTGCCTACCGACCCGCAGCGGTGGCCGAATCGGGGGCTTCGAGTTCCTGGTCGTCCATGCCCTTCAGCATCAGGCTGGCCGCGGTTCTGGCCTTGTCGGCATGGTCATTGATTTGCTGCCTGGCCTCAACACCGAAGTCACGGAAAATCTGACGTCGCAACTCCACAGCATCGTCCGAGATCCCAGGGCTGATCGTGGCGTTCTGGAGGATCAGGAAGTAGTTGTTGCAGGCTTCGGTGTAGCCGATGATCAGGCGAAAAGCCCCCTTCAGGGTCGACGCTGCTTTGAACTCCTGCTTGCTCAGGGTGGGCAGTGCCTCCTTGATCGAAGCCGACCGACGCACGTATTCCTCCTTGCATTGGATCGGCGCAATTGCGATGGCCAGTCCAGGCCCCAGCTGGTTCACATCGGTGACGTCGGCCCCGTTGCAGGAGGCCAGGAAGAGATCCAGCCCCCGCAGGCTCTCCCGCGCTTCAGTGGCGAGATCGGCCCGCAGAAAGCGCCTTGTTTTCCGGTTTTCCAAGGAGCTGCGCACCACCAGCGTCAACTGGGTCACCACCGCCACGATCAGCACCGGTAGGGCGGTTTCGAGCGACTTCAACGGCCCCATCGGCGCTGGATCCATCCCAGCATCAGATCAGCCTGGGGTCCAGAGCCTATGGCCGGGGTCTATCCGCCTGTGCTGGTGCCGAGGCCTCAGGGTCGGCCCGGCACATCAGACGGTTGGGCAGGGACGATGAGCTTCACGATCTCGATCTTGCGCTTCTGGTGCAGGCCTCCCGCAATGGCCATCAGGTGTCTCTGGGACGGGGTGGGGTCTGGAACACTTAGATCGATGCGTTCCGCCAGCGTACGAGCCATGCTCCGGCCCTGTTGGCTGGGCTGAATCCTGCTGGCGGCCACACCGCAGGGGCTGGTGGCCAGCAGCCTCGCCGTTCAGCCCGACACGCTCATCGAGGAGCTGCGCCAGAGCTACCCCGAGGCCCGGCTGGTCAATGGCGATCCCCAGCTCGAGGCCTGGCTGGCCCCCGGAACCAGCTGCTGATTGATGCTGCCTGTCAATCCCAGGCAGTGTGCCGCTTTCCCCCAGATTGCCCTGGGGTTCAGACGCAGCTTCAGCGTCCTTTCTGTTGCAGGTAGAGCCGCAACGAGCGCTCGATCCGAACGCCGCACCCTGAACATGCGAAGAGAGGACCCATGGGGGTGAGGCTAGGTCTGCCAGCCTCACTCGTAGCGTGACCGTCGAGCTGAGTACCGCCGCCATGAGCGCTCCGATCCAGGCCCTGGCTGCCCTCGCGACCGGCGAGCCCCTGCAGCCGTTCAGCTACACCCCGCCTGAGCTCGGCCCAGAGCATGTGGAGGTGGCGGTGGAGAGCTGCGGCCTCTGCCACAGCGATCTCTCCATGCTGGACAACGACTGGGGAGGTAGCAGCTACCCCTTCGTACCCGGCCACGAGGTGGTGGGCCGGGTGGTGGCCCTCGGCAGCCACACCAAGCGGCTTCAGCTGGGCGATCGCGTGGGCTTGGGCTGGTTCTCCAGCAGCTGCGGCTGCTGTTCCCACTGCCTTTCGGGCGACCAGAACCTCTGCCTCACGGCCGAGGGTACGATCGTGGGCCGTCACGGCGGCTTCGCCACCCGGGTGCGGGCTCACTGGAGCTGGCTCACCCCCTTGCCCGACGCCATCGACCCGGCCTCGGCCGGCCCCCTGTTCTGCGGCGGCATCACCGTGTTCAACCCGATCGTGGAGTGCGGCGTGCTGCCCACTGATCGCGTCGGCGTGATCGGCATCGGCGGCCTCGGCCATCTGGCCCTCAAGTTTCTACGGGCCTGGGGGTGTGAGGTGGTGGCCTTCACCAGCAGCGAGGCCAAGCGCAGCGAAGCCCTGCAGCTCGGTGCCCACAGCACCCTCAATTCTCGCGATGCCGGGGAGCTCGCCCAGGCCGCCGGCAGCTTTGATTTCATCCTCAACACCACCAACGTGAGCCTCGACTGGGGCGCCTACATGGGGGCGCTCAAGCCCCGCGGCCGCCTGCACACCGTGGGGGCCGTGGCCGAGCCGATCGCCCTGGGCGCCTTCGCCCTGATCCAGGGCCAGAAGTCGCTCTCGGGCTCCCCCCTCGGTAGCCCCGCCACGGTGGCCACCATGCTCGAATTCGCCGCTCGCCACGGCATTGCCCCCACGATCGAGACCTTTCCGATGTCCCGTGCCAACGAGGCCCTGGAGCACCTGCGCTCCGGCAAGGCCCGCTACCGGGTGGTGCTCAGCCAGGATCTGGACTGAGGCTGAGCCCCTCATCGCCCCGTTCCGCCTGGAAACGGCCGTCCAGGGGTTCGGCCGCCACCCCTTCCACCTCCCGCAGGTAGCGGGCCAGCCCGTCACTGTTGCCGTGGGTCACGTACACCTGCTGGGCCTGGCTGTCGCGCACGCTGCGGATCAGGCCGTCCCAGTCGGCATGGTCGCTCATCACAAAACCGCGCTCATAGCCCCGGCGGCGGCGGGCGCCACGCACCGCCATCCAGCCACTCACGAAGGCCGTCTGGGGCGCCTTGAACCGCTTCATCCAGGCGGAACGGTGGGCGGAGGGCGGTGCGATCACCAGCCGGCCCGCCAGGGCCTCGCCCTTGTCGAGGGCCRTCAGCGGCCTAGTGGGCGGCAGCGCCACCCCGGCCTGGCGGTAGGCCGGCATCAGGGTGTCCACGGCTCCATGCAGCAGCACCTCCTCGCCCACGCCGATGGCGTGGAGCTCCGCCAGCAGTCGCTGGGCCTTGCCGAAGGCATAGGCGAACAGCAGCGAGGGCCGCTCCGGCGCCGCCTGCCACCAGCTGCGGATCTGCTCGGCCACGGCGGCGCCGCTCTGCCAGCGGTAGATCGGCAGCGCAAAGGTGGCCTCGGTGATGAACACATTGGCCGTTACCGGCTCGAACGGGGCGCAGCTGGGGTCGGCGCAGCGCTTGTAGTCGCCACTCACCAGCCAGCTCTCGCCGCCGGCCTCGACGCGGATCTGGGCAGAGCCGAGCACGTGGCCGGCGCTGTGGAACGACACCCGGGCGTCGCCGATGCGCAGCACCTCGCCGTAGGACAACGGCAACAGCTGGAT